>NZ_JBHZAN010000013.1:127731-230645 GCF_042754285.1 Streptomyces sp. NPDC059224 | reverse complement strand
CAGTGGCGCTATCCCTCATCGGGAGAGCGCCTCTGCGCCGTTCGGGCCGTGGTTACGGGGTCTTCGTGAAGCAGACGTCCGGACGCAGCGAGATGGATCGGCAGACCTTCTTGATGGTCACGGTCCCGCCGTGGCCGCTGTACGTGGTGGTACCGTCGCCCTTCTTGTTCCACAGGGTGTAGATGTCGTCCCCGTGGCCGGCCCGGGTGTACTGCACGTACACCTCGTTGCCGTCGTCGGCCAGGTCCTTGACGGCGGCCACTCCGTGGTCGCTGCTGACGCGGTAGCCGTGGCCCCAGATCACCTTGATGTCCTGGTCGGCGAAGGCCGGCGTGGCGGTAGCCAGAACGCCGACACCCAGGGCTGCCGCGACAAAGCGTCCGATGGTCTTTGAAGTCATGATGTTGCTTCCTGTGATGGTCGATGTGGTCGCCGAACGGCTTGCGCCCGGCGTACCGGCCAAGGAAGTTCTCTACGTCGCTGGTCATGCGACGCGAGGGTCCCCCGTCCCGTATGTTTTTGATCTTAGCAAAAGACGATCTTTACCCCTGAGGGGGAGACGGAAAGGTGCACGGCGGAGTGTCACCGGCATTAAGGACAATTTGTTGTCATCGTGTTTCACGTGAAACGTCGCTCCCTGTTGCACGGCATCATCGGCCGGGGCCGCGCCGCGGCCGAACCGCGCGACCGAAAGCCCCTCGGTTCCCTCAGAAACGGGGCCTCTGATGACACTCCGTCCCCAGTCCGGGGCACGGAGTTGTCCACAGAGGTGGATTTCTCCACAGAACACCAGGCCTCACTGGTTCACGACCCCGAAGGCATGGGAGGCTCTGTTCATTGCGAGCCTGAAGTCGAGGAGAGTGAATCCTTGCGGTCCGACGCCAACATCGCGGGACCGATGACCGATCCGGTCCCCGGTCCCCGTACCGAGTCGATGGGGGCGGATGTTTCACGTGAAACACCGCCTCCGATGGACGACACTCCCATCGGTCGTGCTGCCCAACTCGCGGTAGAAGCTCTTGGCCGCGCCGGCGAAGGTCTGCCACGTCCGGAGCAGACCCGAGTCATGGTGGTGGCCAACCAGAAGGGCGGTGTGGGCAAGACGACGACGACCGTCAACCTTGCCGCATCGCTGGCCCTGCATGGTGCCCGCGTTCTGGTGATCGACCTCGACCCGCAGGGCAATGCCTCCACCGCGTTGGGTATTGACCATCACGCCGAAGTTCCGTCCATCTACGACGTGTTGGTCGAGAGCAAGCCGCTGGCCGAGGTTGTCCAGCCGGTGGTGGATGTCGAAGGCCTTTTCTGCGCCCCCGCCACGATCGATCTCGCCGGTGCGGAGATCGAGCTGGTGTCTCTGGTGGCACGGGAGAGCCGGCTGCAGCGGGCGATCCAGGCGTACGAGCAGCCGCTGGACTACATCCTCATCGACTGCCCGCCCTCGCTCGGCCTGCTGACGGTCAACGCGCTGGTCGCGGGCGCCGAGGTGCTCATCCCGATCCAGTGCGAGTACTACGCCCTGGAGGGCCTCGGTCAGCTCCTGCGCAATGTCGACCTGGTCCGGGGGCACCTCAACCCCTCCCTGCATGTGTCGACCATCCTGCTCACCATGTACGACGGCCGGACACGTCTTGCTTCCCAGGTCGCGGACGAGGTGCGCAGCCACTTCGGCGACGAGGTGCTGCGGACGAGCATTCCTCGCTCGGTCCGTATCTCCGAGGCGCCGAGCTACGGGCAGACGGTTTTGACCTACGATCCTGGATCGAGCGGTGCCCTCTCCTACCTTGAGGCGGCCCGAGAAATCGCGCTGAAGGGCCTCGGTGTCAGTTACGACCCGACGCAGGCCCACATCGGCGCCCAGAGCAACCCGAGCATGGTGGAGGGCATTCAGTGAGCGAGCGACGGAGGGGGCTGGGGCGTGGCCTCGGCGCGCTGATCCCGGCTGCCCCGACCGAGAAGAACCCGGCTCAGGCCGCAGTGGGCGGCACGGGATCTCTGTCCCCCGCAGCGGGGCCGGTGCTGACGACCGACCGGGGGGTCGCCGCTGCCAAGGTGACGACGCTGCCGGCGGTTTCGCAGGACACCGAGGAGCCGTCGGTCTTCGGTGTGGCTCCGGAGATCCCGGCGTCTCCGATGGGTGCCCACTTCGCGGAGATCCCCCTCGACGACATCACGCCGAACCCGCGCCAGCCGCGTGAGGTCTTCGACGAGGACGCTCTGCAGGAGCTGGTCACCTCCATCCAGGAGGTCGGTCTCCTCCAGCCCGTCGTCGTGCGTCAGCTGGCTCCCTCGCGCTACGAGCTCATCATGGGCGAGCGGCGCTGGCGGGCCTGCCGTGAGGCGGGCCTGGAGGCGATTCCGGCGATCGTCCGCGCGACGGACGACGAGAAGCTCCTCCTGGACGCGCTGCTGGAGAATCTCCACCGCGCTCAGCTGAACCCGCTGGAAGAGGCCGCCGCCTACGACCAGCTGCTGAAGGACTTCAACTGCACGCACGACCAGCTGGCCGACCGGATCGGGCGCTCCCGCCCTCAGGTCTCCAACACCCTGCGGCTGCTGAAGCTCTCGCCGGCTGTCCAGCGCCGGGTCGCCGCCGGAGTCCTGTCGGCCGGGCACGCCCGGGCGCTGCTCTCCGTCGATGACTCGGAGGAGCAGGACCGGCTGGCCCACCGGATCGTGGCCGAGGGTCTCTCGGTGCGGGCTGTCGAGGAGATCGTGACCCTCATGGGTTCACGGCCACAGGCGACGACCCGTGCCAAGGGGCCACGTGCGGGCGCCCGTGTCTCTCCGGCGCTGACCGACCTCGCGACCCGGCTCTCGGACCGGTTCGAGACTCGGGTGAAGGTCGATCTGGGCCAGAAGAAAGGCAAGATCACCGTCGAGTTCGCCTCGATGGACGACCTTGAGCGAATTCTTGGCACCCTCGCCCCGGGCGAGGGTCCGGTCCTCCACCAGGGGATCCACGACGGCGACTCCGCGGACCCTGAGAATCCCGAGGACTGACCCTGTCGTCCGAAGAGCGGATCGTGTCCGGTGTGTACCGGAACACGGTCCGCTCTTTGCTTTCAGGCGGTTTCGATGGAAACGCTGTGTGGATACGATGCGTTCGGGTACGGCGGGATCCACCTGACAGCTGGCAGCACCTCTGAATGGGAGGCGGGAGCCATGCGATCGATGAGCCGCACCGGACTGGTGAGCGCGGCCCTGGGACTGGGCGCGACCGTCGGATTCGTCGGCAGCCTGCTCAGAGAACGCAGCGCTCTGACAGCCGCTCGCGATGCTGCGGGCGAAGGAAGCGAGGAACAGCCTTCATGGGGCGCCGACTCCTACCGCTCACCCTCGACAACCTCCAGGACCTTCCCAAGCGCTGCCGCTCGTGTGTCTTCTGGGAACTGGACCCCGTCAGCGGCGAAGCAGCGGTAAAGGCGGGCACGCCCGCGGTGGAGAAGGAGGCCTGGATCTCGGCTGTCCTGCTCGACTGGGGATCCTGCGGCCGGGTGGTCTACGTCGACGACGTGCCCGTGGGCTTCGTGCTCTACGCGCCGCCTGCGTACGTTCCGCGATCCACCGCGTTCCCGACGAGCCCGGTCTCACCGGACGCCGTCCAGCTCATGACCGGCTACATCATGCCCGGCTACCAGGGGCAGGGACTCGGGCGCGTGATGGTCCAGACGGTCGCCAAGGATCTGCTGCGCCGGGGCTTCAAGGCCATCGAGGCGTTCGGTGACGCCCGCTACAAGGAGCCGGCCTGTCTGCTGCCCGCCGACCATCTGCTGGCCGTGGGCTTCAAGACGGTCCGGCAGCATCCCACGCGTCCACGGATGCGGCTGGAGCTGCGTACGACGCTCTCCTGGAAGGAAGACGTGGAGATGGCGCTTGACCGACTTCTGGGGGCCGTACAGAAGGAACCGGCGCTGCGGCCGCTGTGAGGACGCAGCCCGGCCGATCGCGCCGGGCCCCTCAAAGCGAATGGGCCAACCCCGAGGGGTTGGCCCATTCGTGTTTCACGTGAAACGTCACTCGGCGATGAAGTCGTCGAGGTCACGCAGGAGCGCGGCCTTCGGCTTGGCACCGACGATCGTCTTGGCGACCTCGCCGCCCTGGTACACGTTCAGGGTGGGGATCGACATGACGCCGTACTTGGCGGCGGTCGACGGGTTCTCGTCGATGTTCAGCTTGACGATCTCGATCTTCTCGCCGTGCTCGGCGGCGATGGCCTCAAGAGAAGGGGCGATCTGGCGGCACGGGCCGCACCACTCGGCCCAGAAGTCCACCAGGACGGGCTTGTCGCTCTTGAGGACGACCTCATCGAAGTCGGCGTCGGTCACATGCTTCAGAGTGCCGGCCACGGCGGGCTCCTTTACTCGTTCGTGCGGTGAGGCGGAAGGGGGATGATCAGACGGTGGTCTTCTCGGGCTCGGCCTTCTCCTCGTCCGCGAGTGCGGCGAGGAAACGCTCGGCGTCGAGAGCAGCGGAGCAGCCGGTGCCGGCCGCGGTGATCGCCTGGCGGTAGGTGTGGTCCACCACGTCACCCGCGGCGAACACGCCCGTCAGGTTGGTGTGCGTCGTCGGCGAGGCGACCTTCAGGTAGCCCTCCTCGTCCAGGTCCAGCTGGCCCTTGAAGAGCTCGGTGCGCGGGTCATGGCCGATCGCGATGAACAGGCCGGTCACCGGGAGGTCCGAGAGCTCACCGGTCTTGACGTTGCGCAGCTTGAGACCGGCCAGCTTCTGCTCGCCCTGGACCTCGGCGATCTCGCTGTCCCAGGCGAACTTGATCTTCGGGTCGGCGAAGGCGCGCTCCTGCATCGCCTTGGAGGCGCGCAGGGTGTCCCGGCGGTGGACGATCGTCACGGACTTGGCGAACCGGGAGAGGAAGGTGGCCTCCTCCATCGCGGTGTCGCCGCCGCCGATCACGGCGATGTCCTGCTCCTTGAAGAAGAACCCGTCACAGGTGGCACACCAGGAGACGCCGCGGCCGGAGAGGGCGTCCTCGTTCGGGAGGCCCAGCTTGCGGTGCTGGGAGCCCGTGGTGACGATGACGGCCTTCGCCCGGTGGACGGTGCCGGCGGTGTCCGTGACGGTCTTGACCTCGCCGGTCAGATCGACGGAGACGATGTCGTCCGGGATCAGCTCGGCGCCGAAGCGCTCGGCCTGGGCGCGCATGTTGTCCATGAGGTCGGGGCCCATGATGCCGTCGCGGAAGCCCGGGAAGTTCTCCACCTCGGTGGTGTTCATCAGCGCACCGCCCGCGGTGACGGCGCCCTCGAACACGAGGGGCTTCAGCGACGCGCGTGCGGTGTAGAGCGCCGCCGTGTAACCGGCGGGCCCGGAGCCGATGATGATCACGTTACGGACGTCGCTCACGGCTTGGTTCCTCGTCTCTGGTCTACGTCATTTCGACCGGTGAGAGTTCTTCTCTGAAGCTCTCACCCCACCCAACGGATCCTACGGGGCGCGCATTCCCGGTGTGTCCGGGCACACGGGCATCCCCCACCGTACGGATTTCCACGCCAGGACGGACGATGCGTCCCGCGTCGCGTAGGGCCGCTCCGGCGGCACTCGAGGGGCCGCTCAGGGGCGTGCCAGTGACTCCGTCAGCAGAACCTTGCCGGGCGCGGCGGACGGCCGGCTCGCGCAGGTGGCGTCGATGATGAAGACCGTCACACGGCTGGTGTCGGACACATCGGGGAGCACGACGAGGAAGGCGTCCTTCCCCTCGTACGTCCCCTTCTTCGCACCGAGGACGTCTTCATCGGCGGGGCTGACGCCTTGCCGGACGCACTGCGGTACCGACACGGAGGGCTGGATCCGGGTGGTGTACGGAGAGTCCGTCGAGCCGGACGAAGTGGATTCGCCCTGGATCCCCATCTCCGGCTTCTTGGAGCCATGCAGGTCCGTCTTCGAGTCGAGAAGGTTCTCCACCTCGGTCTGGAGAGTTCCCTTGGAGAAGCCCGCGGCGGAGTTCGTCGGGTTGCCCTGGGCGGCGGTCGGCCCATTGCCGCCGAGCGAGTGGAGGAAGAACGAACCGGCACCCAGGACGGCCGCGGTGAGAACGGCTCCGAGCGCCACGGTCCGCCGGCGCCGGCCCGGTCCCTGTCCGCGTCCCTGTGCGCGGTCCTTGCGGCCGGGACCGGTCGAAGCGGTCGGCCGTCCGGCGGGACGGTCCACCGGGGATGAGGGAGTCGATGTTTCACGTGAAACATGCGTCTCGGGTGCCGTGGCGTCGAGCAGTGCCTCAGCGGCGAGAGCGGCGTCGATCCGGCCCACGACGTCCGCCGGCATACGCGGCGGCCCCGGCAGTGTGCCCAGCAGGCCCCGGATCTCCGTCAGTGAAGCGTGGACGTCGCTACAGAGTTCGCACCTGTCCAGGTGCTCTTGTACTTCCGTGGTCCGGGCATCCGAGAGGAGGCCTTCGGTGAGGTCGGAGATCTCCGCGACGTCCGGGTGCCCGGTCGTGTCTGTCGTGGCGGTCACGCTCGCCCACCTCCGCCCTTCACTGCGGCTGAATCACTCGGCCCGGACTTCCGCGAGCCCCCGTCCCGAGAGTTCGCTGCCGGTGGGACGGATGTCCCCTCCGCCCGGTTCCGTGCCGGGTCCGGCTCGTTCGGGTCGGCGGGGCTTTCCGGCCGTAGATGGGTGAGCAGCGGCAGGAGTCTCGCTCTGCCACGGGCACAGCGGCTCTTCACCGTGCCTGTGGGCACGTCGAGGATCCGGGCCGCTTCCGCGACCGGATAGCCCTGCATGTCGACCAGAACGAGAGCGGCGCGCTGATCGTGCGGGAGGGTGCCGAGGGCCTTGAGGAGCTGGCGGTGCAGATCGTTGCGCTCGGCCGGGGCGGACGCCGATTCATGCGGCTCCAGCAGCTGCTCCAGCCGCTCGGTGTCGTCCACGGGCGCCGTCTTCCGTGAGGCCGCCTTGCGGGCCCGGTCGAGGCAGGCGTTGACCGTGATCCGGTGCAGCCAGGTCGTGACGGCCGACTGGCGCCGGAAGGTGTGGGCGGCCCGGTAGGCGGAGACGAGGGCGTCCTGGACGGCGTCCGCGGCCTCCTCGCGGTCCCCCAGGGTCCGCAGCGCCACCGCCCAGAGCCGGTCCCGGTGGCGGCGCACGATCTCCCCGAAGGCGTCGGGGTCGCCTTCCACATGGCGGGTGAGCAGATCCTGATCGCTCACTCCGTCGTATCCGGCCCCCTCCGCCATCTGCCCGCTCCGCCCTGCCGTCAGCTGGTCACCTTGATGTCTGCCACCCGTCCGCGATAGGTACCTTCGTCCGTCAGCGGCAGCTTGGTCAGCCAGACCAGCAGATAGCGGGACTTGAGGGCCTTGCTCGGCTTCAGGGTCACGCTCGTGCCCGAGCCGTCGGCGACCTTCGTGTACCCGGCGAAGGACGTGGGCTCCGAGTCGGCGCCGCTGGGTGCGGCACGCAACTCCACGGACGTGTCTCCCACGAAGGTAACGGTCACCTTCCCGATCTGCTGGACCTTGCCGAGATCGAGGATGACGCCGAGACCGGGCTTCAGGTTTCCGAAAGTGGCGCCCTTGTAGTAGTCGGTCTGCCAGTAGGTCGCCGGACTGTTGTCGTAGACCTTGCTTATGTCGGACGGCTTCTCGGAGCCGTCCCCGAACGGGTCGAAGTCCCGGGCACCGCTGATGGCGATCGGCTTGCCGGCCGTCGTCGGTGCCTTCTTGTCGCCGTCGTCCGTCGTCTGGGTCTTGGTGGTGTCACCGGACTTGTCGCCCTGGTCCATCAGGGCGTCCGCGAGCTGCCAGCTGCCCAGTCCCAGCGCGGCGATCAGCAGGGCGGAGACCGCCCACTTGAGGGCCTTGCCGGTACGGCTCTGGAGCGGGGGCGGCGGGGTCTGGAGGACCTGGATCGCGCCAGGAGGCGCGGAGCGGCCGTAGGTGCCCTGCTGGTAGGTGGTGCGCTGGTACTCGGGCGGCGCTGTGAACGACGGCTCCGGCGGGCGGATGCGGGGCATCTCGCCGATCGCCTTCACCAGCTCCTCCGGCGTGGTGCACGCCGACTCGTGGCGGGAGGCGGTGGCGCCGTCGTTGACCAGGGCCCGCATGGCGAGCTCCGACAGGCCGCGGTGGACACCGGCCCGCACCTGGTCGGGGGCGATCAGGCCGACGTCCTTGGGCAGCCCCGGCAGACCGTAGGCGTCGCTCTGGTACGGCCAGCGCTGGGTGAGCGCCGCGTACAGCAGGGCGCCGATCGCCTCGGTGTCGGTGCGCTGCGGGGTGTCGGAACTGATACCGCGCAGCGCCGCGTTCACCGCCAGGCCCCGGATGCGCCACTGACCGGTGGAGGTACGCAGCACAGCGTTGGGATTGAGCCGGAGATGGGCCAGCCCCTCACGGTGCGCGGCCGCCATCGCGGAGGCGATCTGACTGACCATCTGGTAGGCGTCGTGCGGCTCCAGCGGGCCGGCCGCGAGCAACGCGGTCAGCTCGGTGGCATCGGGCAGCCACTCGTGCACCACGTAGACGAGGTCGTTCTCCTCGACCGCGTCCAGGACCTGGACGAAACGGGGATCCCCGAGCAGCGCGGCGGAACGGGCCGCGGCCAGTACGGCGCGGGTCCGCACATGGTCGGCCGGCAGGATGTGCACGCCGACGGCACGCCGCAGTTTCTCGTCGACCGCACGCCAACTGCTGAATCCGTCCAGACGGGTGACGCACTCCTCAAGACGGTAACGTCTGGCGAGTTTGTGACCGCTGTGCAGTTCAGGCGGTGAGGCCTTCTGTCCTGGACCCGCGGCCGTGCCGCTCCCCTGCGCCTCTTCGCTGTCCGTGTCCCGCTCCGGGTTCTGGGCCACCCCGTCGGCCGTGGACTGGACCGCCTTGGCGGTCAGCGGCTTGTCACCGCTGTTGTCTGCCACGTCGACGGCAGCCGTGCTCCGTTCCGCCACCGTCGTTCCCTGCCTCCCCATCCGTTGCACGCTGTCCGACGCCGAAACCAATTGTGCCCACAGTCTGCCGCTATGCACGACACGCGGCGGCGGACGATGGTTGTGCGCCTACCCCTACCTCAGCGCCCCAGACGCCCGCGCACCATACCTACGAGGGAGTTGAGCTCCTCGATCCGCATGCGGCGCGCGGCTACGTAGAAGACGCCGAGCAGAACGGCCCCGCCGGCCAGCAACGCGGCGAAGGAACCGATCACGCCCTGCCCCAGAGTGTGGCCGATGCCGAAACAAGCCGCACCACTGAGCAGAGCGGCCGGCACGGACGCGATGCACAGCCGCGCGTAGGTGCGGGTGACGCGGGAGCCGTCCAGGTCGCCGCCGAGGCGCTTGCGCAGCCGCTTCCAGGCGACGCCCACACCGATCGCGTAGGCGAGGCCGTAGGAGGCGGCCATGCCGGCCACCGCCCAGCGGGACGGCAGCAGGACGTAACAGGCGACCGAGGCACCCGCGTTGACCGCGGCGACGATCACCGTGTTGTAGAAGGGCGTGCGGGTGTCCTCGTAGGCGTAGAAGGCGCGCAGGACCACGTACTGCACCGAGTACGGGATCAGGCCGAGACCGAAGGCCATCAGCATGAAGCCCATGTTGGTGGCCTCGCTGGTGCCCGAGGAGCCGAAGATCAGGGTGCACATCGGGATGCCCAGCGCCACGAAGCCGAAGGCGATGGGCACGATCGCCACGGCGGTGGTCCGCAGGCCCTGGGAGATGTCGTCGCGGACGGCGCCGGTGTCGTCCTCGGCGGCCGAGCGGGAGATCCGCGGCAGCAGGGCCGCCATCAGGGAGACGGTGATGATGGCCTGCGGCAGGCCCCAGATCAGCTGGGCGTTGGCGTAGGCGGCGAAGCCGGTGCCGTCGACCGGGGAGCTCTTGCCGGCCGAGGTCGACAGCTGGGAGACGACGATCGCGCCCGCCTGGTTGGCGAGGACGAACAGGATGGTCCACTTGGCGAGCGTCGCCGCCTTGCCGAGTCCATGGCCGCGCCAGTCGAAGCGCAGCCGCATCCGGAAGCCGGTCTCGCGCAGGTAGGGGATCATCGCCAGGGCCTGGACCACGAGGCCGAGCAGGACGCCGAGGCCGAGCAGCCGCTGGCCCTCCGGCGGGATCGTGGTGACCTTCATGCCGGAGTGCGCGGCGGTGCCGTACACCCAGATGAACAGTCCGAGGGTGACGATGATGACGATGTTGTTGAGGACCGGGGTCCACATCATCGCGCCGAACTTGCCGCGCGCGTTGAGGACCTGACCCATCACCACGTGGATGCCCATGAAGAAGATCGAGGGCAGGAAGTAACGGACGAAGGTGATGGCGACGTCGTTGGCCGCCGGGTCGCTGGCCACCGGGTCGGACAGCAGGCGGATCAGCAGCGGCGCGGCCGCGATCGTGGCCGCCGTGAGCAGGCCCAGCGCGACCATCACGAGGGTCAGCAGACGGTTGGCGAACGCCTCGCCGCCGTCGTCGTCCTCCTTCATGGCCCGCACGAGCTGCGGTACGAAGACGGAGTTGAGGCCGCCGCCGACGGTCAGGATGTAGATCATCGTCGGCAGCTGGTAGGCGACCTGGAACGTGTCACCGAGCAGACCCACGCCCAGCGCGGAGACGATCAGCGCGGAGCGGACGAAACCCGTGAGGCGGGAGACCATCGTGCCCGCCGCCATCACGGCACTGGACTTCATCAGCCCGGAGGCCCGCCCTCCCTTCTTGGCCGCGGGAGCCGAGGACGCCGTGGGGACCGCCGAAGCGGCGGGCACCGTTTCGGTGACGGAGTTCTCGGGCGCGGACGGGGTCCGCGGGATGCCGGGCGGCGCGTACTGGGGAGCCGCGTACTGGTTCTGGGAGGCGGGGGCCTGCGGCGCCGGGGGGTACTGGCCCGGGGGGTACTGGCCGGGGGACGGCGGGTACTGGCCGCCGGCGGGCGGGCGGTGGCCGGCGGGACCGGGAACGGACCGGGGGTCCGTCTGCGGATTGCCGCCGCCCTGCTGCTGGTCCCGGAACAGGTGCGCGAAGGCGTCCGGCTCGTGGTGCTCCTCACCGGAGTGCGTGACCAGATCGTCCACGCCGACGAACTGGGTCGTGCGCGGGTTGTCACCGAAGGGCAGGTACTGGGTCGGGCCAGCGGGCTCCGGTGCCGGGGTCTGGGCCCACACGTGCGGGTCGGGGGCGTACGGCGACTGGGCGGGCCGGCCGTACAGCGGCTGCTGCGGGTACGTGCCGGGCGGCGGCGGGGGGTGCGCGGCACGGTCGTAGAGCGCCTCGGCGACCGGGTCCTGGGCGGAGAGGTCCTGTGCTCGGTAGGGATCCTGGTCGTAGGCGTCCTGGAGGTACATGTCAGCCGCTTGCTGCGGCGGGACCTGGCCGGCCTCCGGCGGCGGCTCGGGGTAGCCCGAACCGGCCGCGCCCTGGCCGCGTTCACCGTCGTACGGCGCGTTCATGGTTACCCCACCTCATCGTCCCGGGCCACACCGGCCACGACATCGCTCAACGGTCCACTCTCTCACCCGTTCCGGACGGGTCGGCGCTTTCCGGTGCGGTGTCCGGTGTCGGGTCACTCGGCTGCTCAGGGTCCTCTGCCCGGGAGCGGGCCGCGGACTCATCCTGGAGACGATCCTCACCGGCATCGGGGTTCCCCGGCCGTCCGGTGCCCTCGGGGCCTGTGTCCTCCGGGGCTTCGGGAGTCTCAGGGGTCTGCGGAGCGTCCGGGCCCTGCGGGGTGTCCTCTCCCGCCTCGTCGGGGCCGCCGCCCTCCTCGGCGCGGCGGGCGGCTGCCCGCTTGCGCTGGGTGTACATCCGGAACCCGGCGAGCACCAGCAGCAGCACGCCGCCGCCGATGACCAGCATGACGGTGGGTGTGACCTCGGTGACCTTCACATCGAACCGCACCGGGTCGCCGTACTCCTGGCCGTCCTCGGTGTAGAGCTGGGCGAAGACCTCCACCCGGCCGTTGGCGTTGGCCGACGTGGAGAATTTCACGGACTGGGTGTGGCCCCCGGAGACCTCGACCGGCTGCTCGTAGTAGGCCTTGCCGCCGATCTCCAGCCGGGTCGGCATCGTCGAGGTGAGCCGCAGCATGAGGTGGCCGACGCCCTGGACCAGGTTGTTCTGCACCGTCACCGGGATGGTGGCGCTGCGGCCGGAGAGCTTCGTCTCGGACTTGTCGATCAGCTTGACCTGGCCGGTGAGGCTGTCGAGCCAGGACTCCACACCCGTGCGGAAGCTGTCGGCCTCGGTGCCGCGGCCCCGCCACGACGTGGACATCTCGCGGTTTATGGCACGCCCGAAGGGGGTCACCACCCGGGACTGGTTGGTGAGGACAACCTGGAAGTTGTCGAGTTTGTCCTGGGTGCGGGCGATCTGCTCGAAGGCCGTCCGGGGCAACTGCTGCTTCCGCAGCGAGGAGGGGTAGGCGGACGACGAGGGGATCTTCGTCGTCGCGCCGGGGTCGGGCTTGTCCTTGGCCGCCGTGGCGAGGTCCTGGGACTGCGACCAGTTGCTGCCCTGCAACGCCGTGATCGCCGTCGCCATCGCCTGGGCCTGACTGGCCGACGGCATGCGCTGCGGGGCGACGACGATGCTGCGCTGCTTGTCGGTCTGAGTGTTCAGCGCCAGGCTCTGGGCCAGGAACTGCTGTACCGCGAGGGTGGCCGCGTCGGCGTTCGTGAGATCGCCCTGGAACGCCGTGGACAGGCGTGCGTCCGCGACCACCGCTGTCGTTCCGCCGCCGATCGGGCGCGCCGCCGAGGGCGTGTAGGGCAGTCCGCCCGTCTCCTGGAGGCTGTCACTGCGGGCGATCACCTTGTCGGCGCCGGCGGAGGTGGCGACCTTGATGATCGACGGGTCGACGGCACCGTTCACGGGCCAGGCGAAGTCCGTGCTCGGTGTGACATGAAGCACAGTTTGCACGGTGGTGGCGGCGACGTCGGTGGCGTCCTTGAGGTGGCTCAGCGATCCGGTCACGCTGGTGCCGTTGTGGGCGAGGGAGGCCAGGTCCGGGTCGGCGAAGGGAAGGGCCACGACCTCCTTGTCCGCCACCGCGTTCTGCAGGTCGGCCAGGAACTGCTTGGCCACCGCCTGGTGGGTGCCCGCCGTGGTGGTCTCCCCGGCGCCCTGGACCCGGTAGCTGCGGGTCATCGCGTCCACGGAGGCCAGCAGGTCGGGGTCGATCACCCAGGTGACGTCCAGGTCCTTGCCCAGCGCCAGCATCTGCGCAAGTCGGCCGCCGGGCGAGATCTCCTTGGCGAGGTCGTCATCGAGGAAGACCGGCGTCTGCAGCTCGCCCGCGCCCGTCTTCGCCGTCACGTGGACGGTGGAGATCAGCGGCCACAGATACGTCGTCCTGGTCTGGGTGTCCGCGTCGGAGGACTGCCACGGCAGGAACGTCCGCTGGATGCCCAGGACCTGGTCCCACGGCTGCGCGGAGGTCTGGCCGGACAGTGAGACGCCGAACGGGTACACGCCGTCCTGGCCGAGGTCGAGCTTGTCGACCGGCACGGAGATGGTGAAGTGCTCGGCGACCCCCGGAGCGAGCGAGTCGAAGTCCTCGGTGTACTTGCCGCCTACCGCGGTGCCGAGGCTCGACTGGAGGTCGTCGGGATGTCGGGCCGCGGAGCCGATCGCGGAGCGCGCGGTGAGCTGGGATCCCACCCGCAGGTCCACATGGGCGTCCGTGACGGCCTGCTTGCCGTTGTTGGTCACGGTGCCGGAGACCGTCAGCGTGTCCCCGTCACTGGGGGCACTGGGGCTGAGCGAGTCAAGGGCGACGGACACCGTGTCCGAGTCGGCCGCCTGCGCCGGCACCGCGGCGGGCAGCTGCACCAGTGCGGCCAGCAGAGGCGCACCCGCGAGCAGTGCCCCGGTGCGCCGCAGCCAGCGACGGGCAGGTGAGGGCGTCCCCTGGAAGTCTGCCGCCTCGGCCACGCGCTCGTCCGTCCCTCGTCATGGTCAGTGGTCGTCGGAATGTGCGTCCACGCATGGTAACGAGGTGCGCTGAGCGGAAGTGCCGCGGTCTGCTCTACAAGATCGGGAGAGCAGCCCGGCCCGTCCCCTATATCCAGTATCGCCGGGAGGCTCATGTAAGCGCCGAGCGCTGCCCTTGTGCGGGTATGGAGTGAGCTGTCCCACGCCGCTTGTGGGGAGACCGCGTGTGGAGCGCTGCCGGAATACGGAGGAGCCTCGGGCTGCTCGGGGCACGTACCCTGTTCTGTTGTGCCGAACGCCAATGAAGAGACTCCTTCCTCTGCCCTGAGCCAGGCGCAGCAGCGCGCGGTGAGCGAACTGCTGCGGGTGGCGCCTGTCGCCGACGAACTCGCCCGCCGATTCCAGGAGGCCGGGTTCTCGCTTGCCCTGGTCGGCGGCTCGGTCCGGGATGCGCTGCTGGGCCGGCTCGGTAACGACCTGGACTTCACGACCGACGCCCGCCCCGAGGACGTACTGAAGATCGTCCGGCCCTGGGCGGACGCCCTCTGGGAGGTCGGTATCGCCTTCGGTACGGTCGGGGCGCAGAAGGAAGCCCGCGTCGGAGGCGTTGTCAGGGCCTTTCAGATCGAGATCACCACGTACCGGTCCGAGGCGTACGACCGCACTTCACGCAAGCCCGAGGTGTCCTACGGCGATTCGATCGAGGAGGACCTCGTCCGGCGTGACTTCACGGTCAACGCCATGGCGGTGGCGTTGCCGGAGAAGGAGTTCATCGACCCGCACGGCGGGTTGGACGACCTGGCGGCTCGTGTGCTCCGCACCCCGGGGACGCCTGAGGAGTCCTTCTCGGACGATCCGCTGCGGATGATGCGCGCCGCCCGGTTCGCGGCCCAGCTGGACTTCGAGGTGGCACCCGAGGTGGTAGCCGCGATGAAGGACATGTCGGGGCGTCTGGAGATCGTCTCGGCCGAGCGGGTCCGGGACGAACTGAACAAGCTGATCCTCTCCGCTCATCCTCGTAAGGGACTGACCCTGCTGGTCGACACGGGCCTCGCCGACCACGTCCTGCCCGAGCTCCCGGCCCTGCGCCTGGAGAGCGATGAGCACCACCGGCACAAGGACGTCTACGACCACACGCTGATCGTCCTGGAACAGGCCATGGCGCTGGAGGAGAGCGGTCCTGACCTCACCCTCCGCCTTGCCGCGCTGTTCCATGACATCGGCAAGCCGCGCACTCGCCGTTTCGAGAAGGACGGCCGGGTCTCGTTCCATCACCACGAGGTGGTCGGCGCGAAGATGACCAAGAAGCGCATGACGGCCTTGAAGTACTCGAACGAACTGGTGAAGGACGTCTCACACCTGGTGGAGCTCCATCTGCGCTTCCATGGCTACGGCGCCGGGGAGTGGACGGACTCGGCGGTGCGTCGCTACGTCCGTGACGCCGGTCCGCTGCTCGAACGGCTCCACAAGCTGACACGGTCCGACTGCACCACCCGTAATAAACGGAAGGCAGTGGCGCTCTCCCGCGCCTACGACGGCCTGGAGGAGCGGATCGCCGAACTGCAGGAACGGGAGGAGCTCGACGCCATCCGCCCGGACCTCGATGGCAACCAGATCATGGAGATCCTGGGAATCCGGCCCGGTCCGGAGGTCGGCAAGGCCTACAAGCACATGCTGGAGCTCCGGCTGGAGAACGGCCCGATGGGGCATGACGCTGCCGTGACAGCACTCAAGGAGTGGTGGGCCGAGCAAGGCTGAGCGCGGGACCGGTCATGTTTCACGTGAAACACGGCCCGGCCGGAACGTGGAGAGGGGTGATGTTTCACGTGAAACATCACCCTCGCTCCATCACCGCCGGTGTGACTGAGCCTCGGCGGCGCTCGAAGCGGGTCATGACACTCGCGACCCCTGCGTAGATGAGGGTGACGGTGATGACGAGGGTCACGGACCGGCCGTCCGGTGGGAGCATCAGGGCGGCGACGCCGGCGGCTCCCACGAAGGCCACGTTGAAGAGCACGTCATACACGGAGAAGATCCGGCCCCGGAAGCTGTCGTCGACAGACGACTGGACGATGGTGTCGGTGGCGATCTTCGCGCCCTGGGTGATCAGTCCCAGGACGAACACGGAGACGAGCATGGGGACCGTCGTGAACGGAAGACCCAGAGCGGGCTCCAGTACGGCGGCTGACGCGGCGCACACCGCGATCCAGCGTCCGGGACCGAGCCGTCCCGCGGCCCACGGTGTGACCACGGCCGCCGTGAAGAAACCGGCGCCGGAGATCGCCAAGGCCAGTCCGAGCAGCCCGAGCCCGTCGTCCGGGTCCGAGGAGAGCGCGTAGCGGCACAGCATCAGCACCAGGACGAGCAGGGCGCCGTAGCAGAAGCGCATCACCGTCATGGAGAGCAGTGCCCGGACCGCCTCGCGACGTGGTGGTGCGGCCAGGTGCCGTAGCGCCTCCAGGAGGTCGCGTGCGGTGGTGATGACGGCCGTTGCCAGGCTCGGCCGTGCGGGGTGCTGGTCGGGACCGAGGAGCCCGGGGGGCATGGTCAAGGCAGTGAGGGCCGCGCACAGGTACAACGTGGCTCCCAGCAGCACCACCGCGGCATCGGAGTCCGCGGCCAGCAGCCGTACACCGAAGGCGAGTCCGCCGCCGATCGTCGCGGCGAGGGTCCCTGCGGTCGGGGACAGGGAGTTGGCCAGTACCAGACGCTCGGTGTCGACCACACGCGGAAGGGCGGCGGACAGCCCTGACAGAACGAAGCGGTTGACGGCCGTGACGCACAGGGCGGAGACGTAGAAGAGCCAGTCGGGGACATGGGAGGCGATCAGGACGGCGGTGACCGCGGCCAGCAGCGCGCGCAGCAGATTGCCGTAGAGGAGGACCTGGCGTCGGCGCCAGCGGTCCAGCAGGACGCCGGCGAAGGGACCCACGAGGGAGTACGGGAGAAGCAGGACCGCCATGGCCGAGGCGATCGCGACGGGGGAGGTCTGTTTCTCCGGTGAGAAGACGACATAGGCGGCGAGCGCGACCTGGTAGACGCCATCCGCCCCTTGGGAGAGCAGACGGACGGCGAGCAGGTGGCGGAAGTCCCGCAGGTGCAGCAGGACCGGCAGGTCGCGGACGACGGGCATGGGGCACAGCCTCACACACGGGGAAAGTCCCCGGGTCGGGGGACCCGGGGACTCTCACAGCCCTGGCAGGAGCGTTTTTTACGAGCGAGGGGACGTCAGCGCTCGACGTCGCCGCGGATGAACTTCTCCACGTTCTCGTAGGCCTCGTCGTCGAAGTACTGCACCGGCGGGGACTTCATGAAGTAAGAGGACGCGGAGAGGATCGGGCCGCCGATGCCACGGTCCTTTGCGATCTTCGCGGCGCGCAGGGCGTCGATGATGACACCCGCGGAGTTCGGGGAGTCCCAGACCTCGAGCTTGTACTCCAGGTTCAGCGGGACCTCGCCGAAGGCGCGACCCTCGAGGCGGACGTAGGCCCACTTGCGGTCGTCGAGCCACGCGACGTAGTCGGACGGGCCGATGTGGACGTTCTTCTCGCCCAGCTCACGGTCACGGATCTGCGAGGTGACGGCCTGCGTCTTCGAGATCTTCTTCGACTCGAGGCGGTCACGCTCGAGCATGTTCTTGAAGTCCATGTTGCCGCCGACGTTGAGCTGCATGGTGCGCTCAAGACGGACACCGCGGTCCTCGAACAGCTTGGCCATCACGCGGTGCGTGATGGTCGCGCCGACCTGCGACTTGATGTCGTCGCCGACGATCGGGACGCCCGCCTCGGTGAACTTGTCCGCCCACTCCTTGGTGCCGGCGATGAAGACCGGAAGGGCGTTGACGAAGGCGACCTTGGCGTCGATGGCGCACTGGGCGTAGAACTTCGCCGCGTCCTCGGAACCGACGGGCAGGTAGCAGACGAGAACGTCGACCTGCCTGTCCTTGAGGATCTGGACGACGTCGACCGGGGCCTCGGCGGACTCCTCGATCGTCTCGCGGTAGTACTTGCCCAGGCCGTCGAGCGTGTGGCCACGCTGGACCTGGACGCCCGTGTTCGGGACGTCGCAGATCTTGATGGTGTTGTTCTCGGAGGCGCCGATGGCGTCCGCGAGGTCGAGGCCGACCTTCTTCGCGTCGACGTCGAACGCGGCGACGAACTCGACGTCACCGACGTGGTAGTCGCCGAACTGAACGTGCATGAGGCCGGGGACCTTGGTCTCCGGGTCAGCGTCCTTGTAGAACTCGACGCCCTGCACCAGCGATGCGGCACAGTTGCCCACGCCGACGATGGCTACGCGAACCGAACCCATTCCGGTTGCTCCCTGTGTGTATGAGTGAGGCCCTGACCGGGTCTCACGTGGTGGTGTCGTCGGACAAATCCGGCCGGGTCTCCCCGGACCGGGGCAGGTTGCCCGGCGCTCCATTGGTGGTGTTCTGCTGAGCGGATTCGCCGGAGGCGGGACTCTTCGTGTCCCGTCCGGCCCGCTCGCTCTCGATGAGCTCGTTCAGCCAGCGCACTTCGCGCTCCACGGACTCCATTCCGTGGCGCTGGAGCTCAAGCGTGTAGTCGTCGAGGCGTTCCCTGGTGCGTGCCAGCGAGCCGCGCATCTTCTCCAGGCGCTCCTCCAAGCGGCTGCGCCGGCCCTCCAGCACGCGCATCCGCACGTCGCGGGAGGTCTGCCCGAAGAAGGCGAACCGTGCTGCGAAGTGCTCGTCCTCGTAGGCGTCGGGGCCGGTCTGGGAGAGGAGCTCCTCGAAATGCTCCTTACCTTCGGCCGTCAACCGGTAGACGATCTTGGCGCGGCGACCGGAGAGCGGCGCGGCGAGGGCGTCCTCACTGGTGTTCCCCGGTTCCTCGATCAACCAGCCGTTGGCGAGCAGCGTCTTGAGGCAGGGGTAGAGCGTCCCGTAGCTGAACGCCCGGAAGACACCCAGTGAGGTGTTGAGTCGTTTCCGCAGCTCATAGCCGTGCATCGGGGACTCGCGGAGCAGACCGAGTACGGCGAACTCAAGAATGCCGGACCGTCGGCTCATGGTCGCCTCCTCTCGTCTCTGACGCGCTTATCTCGCTCTGATGTATCGGCTCGATACATCCCGACGATAGATCGGCGATCCCGGTGCGACAAGAGGAACGACGGTGAACGGGATCACATCACCGATTCGTAGGAGGCAACTTGCCTGATTTGGGGTGAACTTCGGAGCTCGGCGGGTTTTGGCGGTGCGTAGTCTGTGCGGCATGCACACCACCGGGAACCAAGTGACGCCTGGGGGGCGTCCCTGTCCCCGGTGCAGTACGGGTGAATGCAGGACCGACCACATCCGTACTTCGGGGGGACCGGAAACCAGCCGCCGTTTCCAGGCGCGCACGGGTGCGCCTGCCCGAGGAGTAATCGTTCGATGAGCGAGCACCGTCGCAAACCGCAGCAGCCGCAGGGAGGCGGACGTGCCGCGGCCCGACGCGGCCAGTCCGACCCGTCCGCCGGCCGCCGTGCGGCCCCGCGAGGCGCCACCGGGTCTCCTTCCGACTCCTATGGGTCCCGTTCCTACGGGTCGGATCCCCAGGACTCGGGGGGTGAAGAGCGCCCCTACGGCGGCCGAGCCGAGGCACGCCGGGCGGCGCAGAAGAACACCGGAGGCCGCCGCAGAACGCCCGACAACGGAAGCCGTGGTCCCGGTGGTCCTGCCGGGCCGGGGCGTGGCAGAGGACGGGCGTCGACGGCGCCCGGCAAGAAGCGCCTGGTCGACTACCCGAGGGCGAACAGGTTCGGCTGGCACCGCTGGGTGCCGTCCTGGAAGCTCGTCTCCGGGCTGTGCATCACGTTCTTCGGCAGCCTGGTGGCGCTGGTCGGCGTCGGGTACGCCATGGTGGGCGTCCCGAACGAGAACACCGCGGCCAAGTCCCAGAACAACGTCTACTACTGGGCCGACGGCAAGCAGATGGTCGCGACGGGCACCGGCGCCAACCGGCAGAACGTCACCATCGACCAGATCCCCGAGGCGATGCAGTACGCGGTGATCTCGGCGGAGAACAAGAGCTTCTACACGGACCCTGGTGTCGACTTCAAGGGCATCGCCCGCGCCCTCGTCAACATGGCCCAGGGCGGCGAGACGCAGGGTGGTTCGACGATCACCCAGCAGTTCGTGAAGAACACGTACCTCAGCCAGGACCAGACGGTCACCCGTAAGTTCAAGGAGATGTTCATCTCCGTCAAGGTGGGCACCAAGTTCACCAAGCCGGAGATCCTCCAGGGCTACCTGAACACCTCGTACTTCGGTCGGGGGGCGTACGGCATCCAGGCCGCCGCCCAGACCTACTACGGCGTGGACGCCAAGAACCTCACGCCGAGCCAGTGCGCGGTCCTGGCGGCTCTGCTCAAGGGCGCGACGTATTACGACCCCGCGGGCAACCCGGACATCGACCGCGCGGCCTCCAGGGAAGCCAACCTCAAGCGGTCGCACGATCGCTGGGGCTGGATTCTCGAGGAGATGCACAAGGACCGGCATCTCACCGACGCCGAATACCAGACGGCCATCAAGAAGTACCCGCTGCCCCAGGGCCGCAAGGCCGTCAAGGGCATGACCGGGCAGATCAGCTACCTCGCCGACACGGCCAAGAAGTACGTTCTCTCGCACTCCAACATCACCGAGGCGCAGTTCGACCAGGGCGGCTTCCAGATCTACACGACCTTCCAGAAGGACAAGGTCAACGCCCTGACCGCGGCCGTGCAGAAGGTCCAGAAGGCCCGGCTGGATCCGAAGAACCGTGAGAAGGACAAGTACGTCCAGTTCGGTGCGGCCTCGGTGGTCCCGAAGGACGGCGCGATCGTCGCCCTGTACGGCGGCGCCGGCTACGAGAACAACCACTTCACCAACAACGCCGACACCTCGGGTGTCCCCGTCGGTTCGACGTGGAAGCCGTTCGTCCTGGCCGCGGCCATGGAGTACGGCACGTACAAGACAGAGGGGGTCGGGGTCTCACCGCTGAGCAAGTACAACGGTGACGACAACCTCAAGGTGCGGCGGCCGGACGGTACGTACTACCTGAACAAGGACAACTCGATCTTCCGGCAGAGAAACGAGAGCGAATACCACTGGGGCTACATCAGTCTGCGCAAGGCGATGGAGCAGTCGATCAACACGCCGTTCGTGCAGCTCGGCGTGGATGTCGGCATGACGAAGGTCCGGGACGTGGCCCAGGCGTCCGGCATTCTGCCGGACAGCATGTCGCAGGACCTCAACCCGTCGTTCGCCATCGGTACCTCCACTCCCAGCGCGATCCGCATGGCCGACGCCTACGCGACCTTCGCGGCCTCCGGCGAGCACACGGACCCCTACTCGGTGACCGCCGTCAAGCAGGACGGTCAGGAGCTGAGCGGCTTCTCCAAGCCCAAGGTGACCTCGGCGATGCCCGAGAACGTGGCCAACAACGTCACGGACACCCTCCAGAACGTGATCCAGAACGGTACGGGTACGAACGCCAAGGCCCTGGGCCGTACGGCGGCGGGCAAGACCGGTACCACCGACAGCAACAAGTCGGCCTGGTTCGTCGGCTACACCCAGCAACTGTCGACCTCGGTGGCGATGTTCCGTGAGAACCCCAAGGACGCGGAACTGCTCTCCATGAACGGCACCGCCGGCGTGGCGTCCATCCATGGTGGTGACATCCCGACCTCGGTGTGGACCGAGTACATGAAGGCCGCTCTCAAGGGCAAGAACGACCTGGGCTTCCCGGACGCCACCAAGATCGGTGCGATCGCCAACGAGGCGGGGGCGCCGTCCCCGACGCCGTCCCCGAGCATCACGCCCAGCGAGACGCCCAGCGAGACGCCGAGCGCCACGCCCAGCGAGACGGCCACCTCACCTTCGCCGACCGTGAGCGAGACCTGCCGGTTCGCCTGGAACTGCTCGACCGGCGGCGGTAACACCGGTGGCAGCACCTCGGGAACCACGTCCTCGCCGTCGGCCACGGATTCGACCGGCACAGGCAACGCCAACGGTGGAGGGAACGGTGGAGGCAACGGTGGAGGCAACGGGAGCCTCTTCGGCGGATCGAGCGGCTAGCCGCTCGACCTGACCGGTAGGTGACCATTTCACCCGCCGACGTGTGTTTCACGTGAAACAGGGGCCGCCGCATCCGACGAGGTGCGGCGGCCCTCGGCGTATTCCTAGAGAGGTACGGCAGGATGGGCCCCATGCCCAGTGCAGAGACGACGCCCACGGGCGTGCGCGAGCCGGAGCCGGTGCGGCCGACCAGGGAAGACCCGGTCGCCGCGGCCGGCAGTGAGCTGATCGGTGGCCCCATCGGGCGGCGAGCGCTGCTCGGGACGTCCTGGTGGACGCCACTGCGGGTGGTGGTTCTCGTGGCGATCGGCATGTTCGCCCTGGGCCTGATCCAGAAGGCGCCGTGCTACAACGGCGGCTGGTTCTTCGGCGCGAGTTCGCAGTACACGCACGCCTGCTATTCGGACATCCCGCACCTCTACCAGGGGCGGGGCTTCGCCGACGGTCTGGTGCCGTACTTCGACAAGCTCCCCGGCGACATGGACTACCTCGAGTACCCGGTGCTCACCGGTGTGTTCATGGAGGTGGCCGCCTGGCTCACGCCGGGCAGCGGCAGCATCCAGCTCCAGGAGCAGGTGTACTGGTTCGTCAACGCCGGGATGCTGATGATCTGCGCCGCCGTGATCGCGGTGTGCGTGGTCCGTACGCACCGCCGGCGCCCCTGGGACGGCCTGCTGGTCGCCCTGGCACCCGCCTTCGCCCTGACCGCCACCATCAACTGGGACCTCCTGGCGGTCGCTCTGACGGCCGCGGCGATGCTGATGTGGTCCCGGAGCCGTCCTCTCGCCTTCGGTGTCCTCCTGGGGCTTGCTACGGCCGCCAAGCTGTATCCCGTGTTCCTGCTGGGGCCGCTGTTCCTGCTGTGCTGGCGTGCGGGCAAATGGCGGGACTTCTTCGCCGCTGCCGGGGGCGCGGTCGTCGCCTGGCTCGTCGTGAACCTGCCCGTGATGATCTTCGCCTTCGACGGCTGGTCGAAGTTCTACACGTTCAGCCAGGAACGAGGCGTCGACTTCGGTTCCTTCTGGCTGATCTGGGCGCAGAACACGACCACCCCGCCCAGTACCGGCTTCGTGAACAACGCGGCGATGGCGCTGGTGGTGCTCTGTTTCCTGGGCATCGCGGCCCTGGCCCTCACCGCCCCGCGGCGACCGCGCTTCGCCCAGCTGGCCTTCCTGGTGGTGGCGGCGTTCATCCTCACCAACAAGGTCTACTCCCCGCAGTACGTCCTGTGGCTGGTGCCGCTGGCCGTGCTCGCCCGGCCCAAGTGGCGGGACTTCCTGATCTGGCAGGCGTGCGAGGTGGCGTACTTCCTGGGGATCTGGATGTACCTCGCGTACACGACCAGCGGTGACGCCCACAAGGGCCTGCCGACCCACGGCTACCACTGGGCCATCGCGGTGCACCTGCTCGGCACGCTCTACCTCTGCGCGATGGTCGTACGGGACATCCTCATGCCCGAGCGGGACGTGGTGCGCCGCTCCGGTGACGACGACCCCTCGGGCGGGGTGCTGGACGGCGCCGAGGACGTCTTCGTGCTCGGCGCGGCTGGCCGTCCGCCGCGCCATGCCGCCCCGTTCGAGGGGCCGCAGGTGGAGTGGGGCAGCCGAGGCCCCGAGGACAGTTCGCTCTGAGCGAACAGGGCCGGTGAGTGATCATCCGAGAGTGAAGGAAAGGGCCGTACACGGAACTCCGTGTACGGCCCTTCTGGCGTCCTGAGGACGCGTCAGCGGTCCACGATGCGGTCGAACTGGGTGGTGGTGTGCCGCAGATGGGCCACCAGCTCCTCGCCCACCGTCGGCTCAGGAGCATCGATCGGCACAAACAGAATCGAGACCTGCATGTGCGGCGGCTCCGCGAACCAGCGCTGCTTGCCGCCCCAGACGAACGGCGCAAGGTTCCGGTTCACCGTGGCCAGGCCGGCCCGTGCGACGCCCTTGGCGCGCGGCATGACGCCGTGCAGGGCCTTCGGGGCCTCCAGGCCCACCCCGTGCGACGTACCGCCCGCCACGACCACCAGATAGCCGTCCGAGGCCGCCTTCTGCTGCCGGTAGCCGAACCGGTCGCCCTTGGCGACGCGGGTGACGTCCAGGACCGCCCCGCGGTACTCGGTGGCGTCGTGGTCCCCCAGCCACAGCCGGGTGCCGATCCGGGCCCGGAACCGGGTCTGCGGGAACTGCTGCTGCAGCCGGGCGAGTTCGTCGGCCTTGAGATGGCTGACGAACATCGTGTGCAGCGGCAGCCGGGCAGCGCGCAGCCGGTCCATCCAGCCGATGACCTCCTCGACGGCGTCCGAGCCGTCGGTGCGGTCCAGCGGCAGATGGATGGCGAAGCCCTCCAGCCGGACGTTCTCTATGGCCGTGTGCAGCTGCGGCAGGTCCTGCTCGCTGATGCCGTGCCGCTTCATCGTGGACATCACCTCGATGACCACACGTGCGCCGACCAGGCCGTACACGCCGTCGATCGACGACACCGAGCGGATGACCCGGTCGGGCAGCGGCACGGGCTCCTCACCGCGCCGGTACGGCGTCAGTACCAGCAGGTCGCCGCCGAACCAGTCCTTTATGCGCGCGGCCTCGTACGTCGTACCGACGGCGAGGACGTCCGAGCCGAGACGCGTGGCCTCCTCCGCCAGGCGTTCGTGCCCGAAGCCGTAGCCGTTGCCCTTGCAGACCGGGACGAGACCCGGGAACTGCTCCTGCACGTGCTTGTGGTGCGCCCGCCAGCGCGCGGTGTCGACGTAGAGGGTGAGCGCCATGGCCGGACCTGGGACCTTTCTGGATGGCTGGGGTGTGTAAGGGCTATAGAAGCACGGAGCGTGACGTCAGCGGCGCGACATGTAGATGTCGAGCGCCTTGTGGAGCAGCTTGTTCAGCGGGAAGTCCCATTCGCCGAGGTACTCGGCGGCCTGGCCACCGGTGCCCACCTTGAACTGGATGAGGCCGAAGAGGTGATCGGTCTCGTCCAGCGAGTCCGAGATGCCGCGCAGGTCGTAGACGGTGGCGCCGAGCGCGTAGGCGTCGCGCAGCATCCGCCACTGCATGGCGTTGGACGGACGCACCTCGCGGCCGATGTTGTCGGAGGCCCCGTAGGAGTACCACACGTGGCCGCCCACGATCAGCATGGTCGCCGCGGACAGGTTGACCCCGTTGTGCCGGGCGAAGTAGAGCCGCATCCGGTTGGGGTCCTCGGTGTTGAGGGCCGTCCACATGCGCTGGAAGTACGACAGCGGTCGCGGCCGGAAGTGGTCGCGCACGGCCGTGATCTCGTACAGCCGCTGCCACTCCGCGAGGTCCTGGTAGCCGCCCTGGACGACCTCGACTCCAGCCTTCTCGGCCTTCTTGATGTTGCGCCGCCACAGCTGGTTGAAGTTCCGGTGGACCTCTTCCAGGGAACGGTTCGCCAGCGGCACCTGGTAGACGTAGCGCGGCTGCACGTCACCGAAGCCGGCGCCGCCGTCCTCGCCCTGCTGCCAGCCCATCCGGCGCAGCTTGTCGGCCACCTCGAAGGCACGCGGCTCGATGAAGTCGGCCTCGATGTCGCGCAGGCGCTTCACGTCCGGGTTCTGGATGCCGGCCTTGATGGAGTTGGCCTCCCAGCGCCGGATGATCACAGGCGGGCCCATCTTCACGGAGAACGCGCCCTGTTGCTTGAGGTGGGCCAGCATCGGCTGGATCCACTCGTCGAGATTGGGCGCGTACCAGTTGATGACCGGGCCCTCGGGAAGGTACGCCAGGTAGCGCTTGATCTTGGGCAGCTGGCGGTACAGCACCAGGCCCGCGCCGACCATCTCGCCGGTGCGTTCGTCGAACCAGCCGAGGTTCTCCGAACGCCACTCCGCCTTGACATCCGCCCAGGCCGGGACCTGCATGTGGCTAGCCGCAGGCAGGCTCTGGATGTATGCCAGATGCTGTTCGCGGCTGATGGTCCGCAGGGTCAGGCTCATGTCGGGGCGCTCCTCGGGCTGGTGTGTCCCCATGGGTACAGGGGCTCCGGCTCTCGCGCCGAAGCCTACTGCGCCTTGCCCGCGGCCCGACTGGGCGTACACCACCTACGCCCCGGCACCGTTGCGGCCGGGGCGTGGCGCGGTGGTACGGAAGGGGCCGGGGGCCTATCCGAACAGGCCGCCGTGTGCCATGCCGATGAAGAAACCGATGCCCGCGGCACCGAGACCCAGGATCGTGCCGAAGCGCTCGCGTGTGGTGATCGAGACCCACTGCCCGTACAGGCCGGTGAAGATGCCGATCAGACCTGCCCACGAGCTGAGCAGGTGCAGGCTGTGGAAGAACGACGTGATGAAGGCGATCAGCCCGAGCGCCAGCGTCACGGCCATCAGCGAGTCCTGCAGCGGATGGGTCTTGCCGTCGGTGGCGAACAGGGATCCGGCGGTGTTGGGTCGCAATGCCTGTGCCATAGGGCACCTCCTGCGGAAAGCGGCGCATCGTAGCGCCGTACACACCCGATGTGTACAGATTGAGGGCCGCGGCGGCCGGATTTCAACCGGAAGCAGGTGTGCGGGTAGTGTGTACCGTCTGCACCGGTGTCTGCCCAGGCCCGCGGCCGGGGATCCCGAGGGAAGCCCCCCGCATGTCAGTGGCGGCCGATACCGTTGCGTACGCATCACAACCCTCCTGCCACGGAACGACCGTGGCCGCTGAGTCCAAAGGAGGTGGGTTCCACATGCGTCACTACGAGGTGATGGTCATCCTCGACCCCGATCTGGAGGAGCGCGCTGTCGCCCCTCTGATCGAGAACTTCCTCTCCGTCGTCCGTGAGGGCAACGGCAAGGTGGAGAAGGTCGACACCTGGGGCCGTCGTCGTCTCTCGTACGAGATCAAGAAGAAGCCCGAGGGCATCTACTCGGTCATCGACCTGCAGGCCGAGCCTGCGGTCGTCAAGGAGCTCGACCGCCAGATGAACCTGAACGAGTCGGTCCTCCGGACCAAGGTCCTCCGTCCCGAGACCCACTGAGCTTCCAGCTCAGCTGATCTCGGGTTTCGAGTAGCAGCAAGCAGCCAGCAGCAAACCCGCCGAGAGGTTCCCCCATGGCAGGCGAGACCGTCATCACGGTCGTCGGCAATCTTGTCGACGACCCCGAGCTGCGCTTCACCCCGTCCGGTGCGGCGGTCGCGAAGTTCCGCGTCGCGTCCACTCCCCGCACCTTCGACCGCCAGACGAACGAGTGGAAGGACGGCGAAAGCCTCTTCCTGACCTGCTCGGTCTGGCGTCAGGCGGCGGAGAACGTCGCCGAGTCGCTCCAGCGAGGCATGCGCGTCATCGTGCAGGGCCGGCTGAAGCAGCGGTCCTACGAGGACCGTGAGGGTGTCAAGCGCACGGTCTACGAGCTGGACGTCGAGGAAGTCGGCGCCAGCCTGCGGAACGCCACGGCCAAGGTCACCAAGACCGCCGGTGGTGGCGGCCGCGGTGGCCAGGGCGGCGGCTTCGGCGGCGGTGGCGGCCAGGGTGGCGGCAGCTGGGGCGGCGGCTCCGGTGGCGGCCAGCAGGGCGGCGCCCCCAGCGACGACCCCTGGGCCTCCGGCGCTCCCGCCGGCGGCGGCAACCAGGGTGGCGGCGGTTGGGGCGGTGCCTCCGGCGGCAGCGGCGGTGGCGGCGGCTACTCGGACGAGCCCCCCTTCTAGGGCATCGGGCTCGCATCCCCACTTCTTGATCACACAGGAGAAACACCATGGCGAAGCCGCCTGTGCGCAAGCCTAAGAAGAAGGTCTGCGCGTTCTGCAAGGACAAGGTCCAGTACGTGGACTACAAGGACACGAACATGCTGCGGAAGTTCATTTCCGACCGCGGCAAGATCCGTGCCCGCCGCGTGACCGGCAACTGCACGCAGCACCAGCGTGACGTCGCCACGGCCGTCAAGAACAGCCGTGAGATGGCGCTGCTGCCCTACACGTCCACCGCGCGATAAGGGAAGGGTGACCGACACATGAAGATCATCCTCACCCATGAGGTCTCTGGCCTCGGTGCCGCCGGCGACGTCGTCGACGTCAAGGACGGATACGCTCGCAACTACCTGATCCCGCGGAAGTTCGCTATCCGCTGGACCAAGGGTGGCGAGAAGGACGTCGAGCAGATCCGTCGTGCTCGCAAGATCCACGAGATCCAGACCATCGAGCAGGCCAACTCCGTGAAGGCCCAGCTCGAGGGTGTCAAGGTCCGTCTGGCGGTCCGCTCCGGCGACGCCGGTCGTCTCTTCGGTTCCGTCACCCCGGCCGACGTCGCTTCGGCGATCAAGGCTTCCGGTGGCCCCGAGGTCGACAAGCGCCGCATTGAGCTGGGCTCGCCGATCAAGACACTGGGCGCCCACGAGACGTTCGTGCGTCTGCACCCCGAGGTTGCCGCCAAGGTCAACATCGAGGTCGTCGCGGCCTGAGGCCGTGTTCGGACCGAGCAGTAGCTGAGAGGGGCCGTACCCGTGAGGGTGCGGCCCCTCTCGTCTGCCGACGAGGAGGTGGCGCGGCGGGTGTTTCACGTGAAACGTGACGGCTCGTGGTGTTTCACGTTTCACGTGAAACACCCGGTGGGCCGGACGGGTCAGCGCGTTGCGCCGGTCACGATCCAGCGGCCCGAGCGGGTACGCAGCCAGAGGGTCAGCATCCGGGTGGCCATCATCACGGTCATGGCTCCCCAGAGCGCCGTGAGCCCGCCGCCGAGCCCGGGGACCAGGAGCGCCACCGGTGTGAAGACCGCGAGTGTCACGACCATGGCCCCGGCCAGGTACGGCCCGTCTCCCGCACCCATCAGAACGCCGTCGAGGACGAAGACCACGCCGGAGATCGGCTGGGATAGTGCCACGATGACCAGCGCGGGCAGCGCGATGTCCTGCACGGTCGGATCGCTCGTGAACAGTGGCAGGAAGAGCGGTCGGGCGGCCACCACGAGTAGTCCCAGGACCACCCCGACGGCGATGCCCCACTGGACCATGCGCCGGCAGGCCTCACGGGCACCGGCAGTGTCGCCCGCGCCGAGATGACGGCCGATGATGGCCTGCCCGGCGATGGCTATCGCGTCCAGGGCGAAGGCCAGCAGGCTCCACAGCGACAACACGATCTGGTGGGCCGCGATGTCGGCATCGCCCAGCCGGGCAGCCACGGCCGTAGCGATCATGAGGATGGCACGCAGCGAGAGAGTCCGGACGAGCAGAGGGACGCCGGCCTGTGCTGACGCCCGTATCCCGGCGGCGTCGGGGCGAAGGGATGCTCCGTGCTTGCGGGCTCCCCGCACGACGACGGTCAGATAGACCGCCGCCATCGCGTACTGGGCGATGACGGTGCCCCAGGCGGAGCCCGCGATGCCCAGCCCTGCACCGTAGACCAGCCCGGCATTGAGACCGGCGTTGGCGACGAAACCGGCGACGGCGACGTACAGCGGGGTCCGGGTGTCCTGGAGGCCACGGAGAACGCCGGTGGCGGCGAGCACCATCAACATGGCCGGGATGCCCAGTGAGGAGATCCTCAGGTAGGTCGTCGCGTAGGGAGCCGCGGTGGCCGAAGCTCCGAAGATGTCCACGATGCCCGGTGCCAGGGGCAGGGCGACGGCGATGACGCCGGCGCCGAGCAGCAGCGCCAGCCAGATGCCGTCCATGCCCTGACGGATGGCGGCCGGGAGATCGCCTGCTCCGACCCGTCGGGCGACGGCCGCCGTGGTGGCGTAGGCGAGGAAGACGAAGACACTCACGGCGGTGGTGAGGAGCGCGGAGGCGACGCCGAGACCGGCGAGCTGTGCGGTGCCGAGATGGCCGACGATCGCGCTGTCGGCCATGACGAAAAGCGGCTCGGCGACCAGTGCGCCGAAGGCCGGGACCGCCAGTGCGACGATCTCTCGGTCGTGCTGCCGCCGGGTGGCCTCGGGGGTCGCGGGAGCCTGTGACATGGGCACTAATGTAATCGTCCACAGGTAAGAGATGCAATTACATACTGACCCTTACTGAAGCTTGTGTGCGCCATGCTTTCACGGAGCGTTCGAAGGGATCTTGATCCGACTGGGAAAGTTTTTCTTCTGCACAGCCGGTGGATGGGAAATGGGCAGGTCAGGGCCGCTGACGGTGAAAGATCGAGGGCTTGTTCACAGGGCTGTCCACCGGGTCGTGCACAGGTTTCGGCGGGTTCTCCACAGCATACGGGCCGTCGTCCACATGGCCTGTGGATAACCAGATTGGCTGACGGTGCCCGCGGGCCTACCGTGGTCCGGCGCCCACTCCTCCTCATGGCCTCGGAAACCTCACAAAACCGACGCGCCCGGAACCGGAACGGGGCGTCCAGGTATGTCAGTGCCGTGCCGTAGAAATGAGGCCACGGCGAGGTCCGCCGGGCGGACGGGAGGAGGTGGCTCGGTGAGTATTTCCGAGCCCTTGGACGATCCGTGGGCCGAGGCCGGTCCCAGCGATCGCCTGCCCGCCTCCCGCGGACGCGGCGAGAGCGGCCGAGGACGGGACGACCGTCACGACCGCGGCCGGGACAGCGGTGACTGGGACGGCGGGGGGACCCCCTTCGAGCGGGTCCCCCCGCAGGACCTCGACGCCGAACAGTCCGTGCTCGGCGGCATGCTGCTGTCCAAGGACGCCATCGCCGACGTCGTCGAGATCCTCAAGGGCCACGACTTCTACAAGCCCGCCCACGAGACGATCTACCAGGCGATCCTCGACATCTATGCCAAGGGTGAGCCGGCCGACCCGATCACCATCGCCGCCGAGCTCACCAAGCGCGGCGAGATCAACAAGGTCGGCGGGGCCTCCTATCTGCACACCCTCGTCCAGACGGTGCCGACGGCGGCGAACGCCGAGTACTACGCCGAGATCGTCCACGAGCGGGCTGTGCTGCGCCGGCTGGTCGAGGCCGGAACACGCATCACGCAGATGGGATACGCGGCCGACGGTGACATCGACGAGATCGTCAACAGTGCCCAGGCCGAGATCTACGCCGTCACCGAGCAGCGGACCAGTGAGGACTATCTGCCGCTCGGCGACATCATGGAAGGCGCTCTCGACGAGATCGAGGCGATCGGCTCCCGCACCGGTGAGATGACCGGTGTTCCCACCGGTTTCACAGACCTGGACTCGCTCACCAACGGCCTGCACCCGGGCCAGATGATCGTCATCGCCGCCCGGCCCGCCATGGGTAAGTCCACCCTCGCACTGGACTTCGCCCGAGCCGCTTCGATCAAGAACAACCTGCCCAGCGTCATCTTCTCCCTCGAAATGGGCCGCAACGAGATCGCGATGCGCCTGCTGTCCGCGGAGGCCCGGGTCGCGCTGCACCACATGCGCTCCGGCACGATGACCGACGACGACTGGACCCGGCTCGCCCGCCGGATGCCGGACGTATCGGCCGCGCCGCTCTACATCGACGACTCCCCGAACCTGTCGATGATGGAGATCCGGGCCAAGTGCCGACGGCTCAAACAGCGCAACGACATCAAGCTCGTGATCATCGACTATCTCCAGCTGATGCAGTCCGGAGGCAAACGCTCCGAGAGCCGTCAGCAGGAGGTCTCGGACATGTCGCGAAACCTCAAGCTGCTGGCGAAGGAGCTGGAGGTCCCGGTGATCGCGCTGTCACAGCTCAACCGTGGTCCCGAGCAGCGCACGGACAAGAAGCCGATGGTGTCCGACCTCCGTGAGTCCGGCTCCATCGAGCAGGACGCCGACATGGTCATCCTGCTTCACCGCGAGGACGCCTACGAGAAGGAGTCACCGCGCGCGGGCGAGGCCGACATCATCGTCGGCAAGCACCGAAACGGTCCGACCGCGACGATCACCGTGGCCTTCCAGGGTCACTACTCCCGCTTCGTGGACATGGCACAGACCTGATCCGCCCCTGTAGGTTCCGCGTCTGAGTGACCCTTTCCGCGTCGCCGTGTCCCCTGATTGGCCCTTGGGACACATTTCACGGAACGGCAGATCAGTGCGTTCGCTCGATCGAGTGAAGGGCGGTGAGGGTCGAGACAGCGTGTGGGCACGCTCGCCATCGTGAATGCACCGATGGCGTAGCCGCGTTGGGGGTGGGACCGCTTATGCCGGAGTCCATAGATGTAATTTCTGCGAACATCCACGTCAGAGAACTGGGTGGGGACATCGCGGTGGAGTGCCCTTTCGACGCGGTGGGTCTCGAAGATCCTGGCGGCGGGGCCGTGGCGCACCTTGCGTTGGTACAAGGGGCAGAAGCATTTCTCGGGGTCCTTCTGGTCGGCCACCGAGGGCGCACTGGTGATCTACGAGTCCTTGCTGGAACTGGCCTGGCTGCTGGAGGCGGACTTCGACCGGTCGGTTTCCAGGATCATCGCCCAGCCGTTCCTGATGACCGCTCGGATCGACGGTGCCGAGCGCAAGCACATCCCCGACTTCCTGTTGATGACCAGCTCGGGTCCCCTGGTGGTGGACGTGAAGCCGGCGAAGCGGTTGTCGCAGCCGGAAGTGGCGTTCACCTTCGCCTGGAGCCGGCAGGTCATCGAGTCGCGGGGCTGGGAATACGTCGTGCGGAGCGAGCCCAACTCCGTGCGGCTGGCGAACATCCGCATTTTGGCGAGGCATCGTAGGGCGTGGTTGTTCACTCCGGAGATCGTGGACGGGGTCGAGGCCGCAGTGAGCGACGGGATGACGTTCGCGGACGCGTGCAGGTCGGTGCCGGAGAGGGATTTGCAGCATTTGCTGAGGCTGTGGACCCTCAGCGTCCGCCCGACATGACCATGGCAGCGCTGCAGGCCCTGTCAGCCTGGACACGACGCTAGCGGCATCGATATCCAGCGCCTGCACGGCCTGGTCCGAGGACGCCACTGCCCGGCTCGTGCCGCAGCCGCGGCGCTGGGCGTCAGCATCGAGGCCGTGCGCCTCGCGCTGGAAGAGCACCCCGCGCCAGCCCAACCGCTCACACCGTCTCAGGCCCGTGCCCTGGGACGAGTCAGCCACGCCATCCGTGGCGTCCTCCCCGAAGAGGAACTGCGGCGCCGATACCTCGACGAGCGCCAGTCCGCGAAGGCCATCGCTGACGGCCTGGGCGTCTCGCGGCAGACCATCACCCGTCTCGCCCGGGAGTACGGGATCCCTCTGCAGCAAGGACGCCGCAGCCACCACCCTGTCGACCGAGAGTGGCTCTTCGATCAGTACGTCACGTGCCGACGGCCGCTTCCCGAGCTCGCACATGAGATGGGGGTAAGTACCGCCAGCATGAACCGCTGGGCACACGAACTCGGCATTCCGCTCCGCCCTCGCGGAGGTGCCAGCCACCGCGAAGCCCTGCGCCCGGATACCGGAAGTCCGAGCTGACTCACGAGCAACTGGGCGATCATGTCGAGGTGACCATCGCCGACCCCACTGAGTTCTTCTTGTCCAGCCGTGCCACTGTCTACCGTGCCCTCGAATGCCGCCAGTACGCATCCACGTCGTCGATGTCCGGCGGGCAGTGACGTGCTGCCTTACGTCTACCAGGTGACGAAGTACAACCCCGCCGACCGCGACCAGCACGGGCATTACGCCGGCACTGAGCCCGCGACGAGCGACCACGGGCCGATCGAAGCCACCTATCTTCAGGCCGTCGCCGCCTTCGCCGAGGACACCGGCGTCGACCAGTTGGCAGTCCGCGAGCCGCAGCTCGGAGGCTTCGCTCACTTCGGTCTGGAGCCACCGGTCGACGGCTACGGCCTGGCCGACCTCTTTTCCGCTGGCCTCGCCGGTTTCCACGACGGTGCACTGGTGTCGATTGCCCTCGGCCTGGAACTTGTACGGGCCATGCTCCGCGACAGCGGTGCCTGGTGCCGCTTGGAGACGGAGGGAGAGTTCACGGTGCACGTCGGCTGGGACCAGTACCTTTACATCGGCAGCAGTCGGCCCTGTGAAGGCGCGCTGACCCGCACCCGTGCGCTCGGCCTGTTCCCGGAACGCCTGGACGCATCGCCGTACGATTTCGCCCCCGACGATCCTGAGTACGTGCAGCGCCCGGCCGACGCCGACTTCTGGGCCCGCCTGCACTGGACCGTCAGCGCTCACCGTGCCGTGTTCCTGGAGGAGGTCTTTGCCGGCAACGCCTCCCGGTGGCACCGCCTGACCCGCGACAGCATCGAGACCGTGCGCTCCCGGCTGGCCCCACGATCCCAGTTGGCGGTCTGGCCGGACCTGCTCACCGACGTCGGTACGGCCGTGGCCGCTCTACCCGATGAGGGCCTGGTGGAGGTCGTCTGGGAGAACGAGGACGGTCAGATGACGAGCACGGTCGTGGACGAGACCCAGTTCGAGGCAGTGGCCTCCCAGCTCGGCAGCGCGCGTGCTGCCGGTGTCGTATCCATGTATGCCGGTGAAGATCTCCCGCTGTTCACCGCTGTGTTGCCGGACAGTGACGGTGTTCTGCGCGCTCGCTGGCAGACTGAACCGACGCCTAGCGACCGGGACTGGGCGTTCCTGAAGACCCTGCGGCGCGGTCAAGTCGTCACCGGCACGGTGACATCCATTGCCGACTTCGGTGTCACCTTCGTGGACATCGGCGGCTTCACCGCGATGATCAACATTCCGGAGCTGTCCTGGCGTCCCTTCAATCACCCGTCCGACATCGTCAGCGTCGGCCAGGAGATCACAGCCGAAGTCCTCGACGTCGACATGGTCTGGGAACGGGTGCCGCTGTCGCTGCGAGCAGTGCAGGAGGACCCGTGGCCGCAGGTCGCGCAACAGCTCGGACAGGTGGTCACCGGACCGGTCACCAAAGTCCTCCCGTTCGGCGTCTTCGTCCGCATCGAAGACCGAGAGGACGGCTTTCAGGGCCTCGTGCGCACCAGTGAGCTGGATCAATCGCCGGAGGACGTCATTGAGGTCGGCGACGTGCTCACGGTGAAGATCATCGATGTCGATGTCCCGCGGCGCCGCATTGCCCTGTCACAGAGGCAGGCTGACCAGTGACGACGTGGATGCGCTGCTACTGGGACGAGGAAGCCATCTGGTTCTACTTCGAGGTCGACGCCGACGGCTGGGTGACCCGACAGATCGAGCTCCAAGGTTCTGAGCTGATCGCGATCGCAGCTGCCTCCTTGGACGAGTGGCAGCGCGCTCAGCAGGCAGGCGGTCTGGGTGAGTACGAGAGGGAATTCGGACGCACCGCGGAACTCCCAGTGTCACAGTGGGAGGGATACGAAGCCGATCAGCTGGCCTCGCAAGAATTCGAGCAGGTGTGGGATGCCGCTCGACGGGAGATCGCAGCCCGCTGACCCCGAGGCCCAGCAGTTACCCTGTCGGGCTTATGGAACAGCTGCCCGAGGGTGTCGATCGCGACATCATGAACCACCGGATCATCTTCGCTATCAAGGCGATCCGTGAGGCACGCGCCTGCACGCTCCACGAGGCGCTGGACGTCTTCGCCGAGCGCTACGAAGAGCTCCGTCGGGATCGCCCGGACGACTTCACGGTGTCACCCGAGGACTACGGACGGGGTTTCTACTCCTAACCCAGCATCGCACCACCCGCTCACTCCAGACCGTCGACCACTGTTCGTGCTGGCTGCGACCGATACCGACTGAGGTGCCCGTAGCTCGCGCGTTCGGAAGCTGGATACCCCAGCACTGCCTGGCTCAGAGGGTTTCCAGGGGGTCGGCCCGGCCGAGCAACTCCACGAGTGGGGTACCAGTCCGGGCAGCGACGATGCGGCGAGCGCGGAGCTGGGCGCGGGTCCGGGGGCGGAATTTCGGATCCCGTCCGCAACCACACGGTTCGAAGCCGTCGTAGCGCAGCCCGGCGTTGAGAACTGCCGCGACGACCGACCATGCTTTCCGATTACTGCGGCGGGGTGGCGCGAAGTCGTGGCCGGCGCACAGCAACGGGCCTGAGCAGCGCGGGCACGAGTGTTCCACCATCGTGAGGATGTCGCTTGAAGCTGACTCGGCACGAGACGCAGGCGTAGTGCAGCTTGTAGTGGGCGAAGGCGTATCTGCACACAGGCCGACTGTAGCGATGACGCTTCGCCATTTACCAGGGGATTCCACCTCTGAGGTGGTGTAGGAGACGCGACTGCACTTGTCGTCCGTCTCGCCACGACACGGACCCCATGTGTAGGCCGGGGACTGCTCGGCTCCAAGCTCGAGTGACGATGTCACCGGCCATGCGCTGGGAAAGGGACACGCGAACGCGGAACGGTCAGCGGGACACGATGCGCGGAATGCGCGAAGCCCCAGGCTGCAGCGCTGGCGTGTGACACCGAAGTCGGGAACCTACAGCCCCACCGAAATGAACTCGACGCAGCTCAGCCCACCGGGTGGACTGGGCCCATGACGACATCTCAGGAAGAGCTGCTGCCCGCCACCCGGCGGGCGCTGCTGCATCGGATCGCCGTGGCCCAGGCCGAGGGGCGGGCGCCGTCCCTGGTGGCGGCGGTCGTGCGGGGTGGGCGGGCGGTCTGGCGCGGGGCGCGGACCTCGGTGTCCGGGCACGAGCCGGACGGGAACGTGCAGTACCGGATCGGCTCGATCACCAAGACGTTCACGGCCGTTCTGGTGCTCCGGCTGCGCGACGAAGGGCTGCTCGATCTCGGCGATCCACTGGAGAAGTACCTGCCGGGCACCGGCGCGGGGGAGGCGACGATCGTCGAACTGCTCGCGCACACCGCCGGTTTGGCGGCCGAGTCGCCCGGGCCCTGGTGGGAGCGCACTCCGGGCTCGCTGCGGCCGGAGCTCGGTGATGTCCTCGGTGAGCAGCCTCTCCTGCACCCGGTCGGCCGTCGGCACCACTACTCCAACCCCGGCTACACCCTGCTCGGCGCCCTGGTCGAGGAAGTCCGCGGGGCCTCCTGGGAGGAGGTGCTCCGGCGGGAGGTGCTCGAACCGCTGGGTCTGGACCGTACGAGCGCCGCGCCACAGGCGCCGCACGCGGGCGGCTGGGCGGTGCATCCGTGGGCCGACGCGATGCTCCCGGAGCCGCTGGAAGATCTCGGCCGGATGGCGCCGGCAGGACAGCTCTGGTCGACCACCGATGACCTGGCCCGGTTCGCCGTGTTCCTGGCGGCCGGTGACGACCGTGTTCTGAGTGTGGAGTCCGTGCGGGAGATGCGTATTCCGGCGGCTCCTGCCGAGCCTGCCGATGTGCTGGACGGTGCCACCTACGGCCTCGGTCTCCAGGTCCAGCGCCGTGACGGCCGGCTGCTGTGCGGGCACTCCGGGTCTCTGCCCGGCTTTCTGGCCAACCTCACCATCAGCGTGGACGACGACGTGGCGGCCGTGGTGCTCGCCAACTGCACCTCGGGGCCGGCGCTGTCCGCTGTCGGCGCCGACCTCGTCCGTATCGTCGCGGAGGCCGAACCGCGTATCCCCGAACCTTGGCGGCCCCTGGCCCAGGTCGAGCCGTCGGTGCTGGAACTGGCGGGCCAGTGGTACTGGGGTACGCACCCCTTCGCCCTGCGGGTGACGGCCGACGGGCTGGTCTCGCTCGGGCCGCTGTCGGGCGTGGGCCGCCGCGCGCGTTTCCGGGCCAACGGCGACGGCACGTGGATTGGCCTTGAGGGCTACTACGCCGGAGAGGTTCTGCGGCCCGTACGGCGAGCGGAGGGCACCGTGAGCCACCTGGACCTGGGCTCGTTCGTGTTCACGCGTCAGCCGTACGAGGAGACGGCTCCTGTGCCCGGCGGGGTGGACCCCGAGGGATGGCGGGGGATCGGCTAGACGGGGCGGGGGTGGCGTTTCACGTGAAACGTCACCCCCGGAACGCGTGGCCCGTCGGTTCCCGGCCGTCAGATCTCAAGCTTGAAACCGAGGTGTGAACCGGTGAAACCGAGCCGCTCGTAGAAGCGGTGGGCGTCGGTGCGCGACGCGTCCGAGGTCAGCTGCACCAACTGGCAGCCCCGACGGCGGGATTCCTCTATCGCCCACTCGATGAACCGGGTGCCCAGACCGCCGCCGCGCTCGTCCGCATGGACGCGTACGGCCTCGATGATCGACCGGGTGGCGCCGCGCCTCGACAGCCCGGGAATGATCGTGAGCTGGAGCGTGCCGACGACACGGCCCTCGCGTACGGCGACCACCACCTGCTGGTTGGGGTCGGCGCTGAGCCGCTCCAGGGCGCGGAGATAGGGGGCCAGGTCGTCCGGCGATTCCCGCCGGGCGCCCAGCGGGTCGTCGGCGAGCATGCCGACGATGGCCGGGACGTCATCGGGGACCGCGGCGCGTATGTCAAGATCTCCCATGCCTGCCAGCCTATGCGGGCACGTTCAGCGATTCCACGACCCGCACCAGGGGAGCCAGCTCGGGGTTTCTGGCCGCCTCGTCGAGCGCTTCACGCAGGGCGCAGTCATTGGTGGGGCGAGCCTCTTCGAGCAGCCGCAGCCCCGTCTCCGTGACGTTGGTGTAGATGCCGCGCCGGTCGGTCGGGCAGAGGTAGCGCTCCAGGAGGCCCCGGTCTTCGAGCCGTGTCACCAGTCGGGTGGTGGCGCTCTGGCTCAGGACGACCGCGTCGGCGACCTGCTTCATCTGCAGGTGGCCCCCTTCGTCGTCGTGCTGCCGGCTGAGGACGTCCAGCAGGGAGTATTCGCGCACGCTGAGGTCGTGCTTCCCCTGGAGGGCGCGCTCGATGTGTGCCTCGATCCTCCCGTGGAGCAGGGAGAGGGCGCACCAGCCCTGGGCAAGGGCGGTGAGCGCGGGGTCTGTCGCTGTCATTGACGTGTTCCTCCGTCCCGGAGCGGCTGAAACCAGGATAGAGCAGGTACGCAATATCCTGCGGTTGCATATAGCCCGCGCATGCAATTAATGTGGACGCACGCTAAGCGCACCTGCAATCGTCTGGGAAGGTATACCCCCATGCCTCTCGCGCTTCTGGCCCTCGCGATCGGGGCCTTCGGAATCGGGACGACCGAATTCGTGATCATGGGTTTGCTGCCCGAGGTCGCGAGCGACTTCGGGGTCTCGATCCCCACCGCCGGCCTGCTGGTGACCGGCTACGCGCTCGGTGTGGTGATCGGCGCCCCGTTGATGACCGTCCTGGGCACCAAGGTCCCGCGCAAGCGGATGCTGATGGTGCTGATGGGGTTGTTCATCGCGGGCAATCTGCTGTCCGCCGTCGCCCCCACCTTCGCCGTGATGCTGATCGGCCGTGTCGTCGCCTCCCTCGCCCACGGCGCCTTCTTCGGTATCGGGTCGGTCGTGGCGGCCGAACTGGTCGCTCCGAGCAAGAAGGCCGGGGCCATCGCGATGATGTTCACCGGACTCACCGTCGCCAACGTCGTCGGTGTCCCGCTCGGCACCCTGGTGGGACAGCACGTCGGCTGGCGCGTCACCTTCGGCATCGTCGCCGCCCTGGGCGTGATCGGCCTGGCCGGCATCGCCAGGCTGGTGCCCGAGCTGCCCAGGCCGGAGGGCGTGCACCTGCGGCACGAGCTGGCCGCGTTCAAGAACACCCAGGTCCTGCTCGCCATGGCGATGACGGTCCTCGGCTTCGGCGGGGTCTTCGCGGCCATCACCTACATCGCGCCGATGATGACCCATGTCGCCGGCTTCGCCGATGGCTCCGTCACCTGGCTGTTGGTCCTGTTCGGCCTCGGCATGGTCGGCGGCAACCTGGTCGGCGGGAAGTTCGCCGACCGTGCCCTGATGCCCATGCTCTACGTGTCACTGGGCGCCCTGGCCGTCGTCCTCGCCCTTTTCACGGTCACCGCGCACAACAAGATCGCGGCCGCCGTGACCGTCGCCCTGATCGGTGCCCTGGGCTTCGCGACCGTGCCGCCACTGCAGAAGCGGGTCCTCGACCAGGCGCACGGTGCCCCCACCCTGGCCTCGGCGGTGAACATCGGCGCCTTCAACCTCGGCAACGCCCTGTCCGCCTGGCTCGGCGGCATGGTGATCGCCGCGGGCTTCGGCTACACCTCCCCCAACTGGGTCGGTGCCGCACTCGCCGCGGCCGCCCTGGTCCTCGCCTTCCTGTCGGCCGCGCTGGAGCGCCGCGACAGCGCCCCGAGCGCCGTGGCCCCCGTCGGTGGGCGGGCGGAGCAGCCGGAGCCGGTCCACCACTGAGCCCACCGCAAGGTCACAGGGGCGGGTCCGGCAGCGGCCGAGCCCTGGGCCACCGAGTGCCTCCCGGCCCGCCATCCGTTTTTCAGCACCGTCCAAGGAGAACCACCCACATGAGCACCACCGTCGCCCCCCTCACCGTCCAGGACGCCGAACTCCTGATCGGCGAGGCCCGGCGGGCCGCAGAGGCGGCCGGGGTCACCGTCAGCGTCACCGTCCTGGACGCCGGAGGTCATCTGCTCGCCTTCCGGCGGGACGACCGCGCCGTGCTGATCTCTGGCGAGACCAGCACCCGCAAGGCCTACACGGCGTTGCAGCTGGACAGTCCCACCGCCGACCTCGTCGACGCCGTCCAGCCCGGCGGCCTCTTCCACACCCTGCCCACAGCGCTCGACCGGCCCCTGCTCTTCATCGCGGGCGGTGTCCCCGTCCACCGCGACGGCAGGCTGATCGGAGCCGTCGGTGTCGGCGGCGGTGCTCCCGACCAGGACCACGGCATCGCCACGGAGGCCGTACGCGCCCTCGCCTGACCGCGGCACTCGTCCGAGCGCATCGATCAGCGCGGAACGCCGGCTCCCTCAGGGGGCCGGCGTTCGCCGTACCGGCGGAGCCTCAGCCCGCCGCCACGGTCAGCGGAGCGAATCGCCGGGTCCAGTCTCCCGGCAGTTCCGTGATGCCGTAGGTCATGACGGCGTTCACGGCGACGGAGGCCAGCCCGCGCTCCTTCGACCATGCCAGCAGTTCCTCGTGCCGGACGTCGATGTCGGTGCGGAGCGGTCGGTCGGTGTGGGCGGCGAGCGAGGCGATGAGCGACTTGGCCGTCTCCGTGTCGCGTGCGATCAGCGGCCCGACGACATGGGTCTCCACGTTGGGCCAGGCGGCCGCGAAGCCGACGACCTGGCCGTCGTCCACGGCCACACGCAGTTGGTCCGAGAACGCGGGCAGGCGGGCGATGAGAGGCGTGCGGTCGGTGCCGAACACCTCCTCGTCCAGCCGCACGATGCGGCCGAGGTCCTCGGCCGAGGCCGGCCGAGTCGCCACCTGGAGCTCCGCGCCGCCCGGGGTGAAGTGCCCGGTCAGCATCTCCGAGTGTCCCGTGGTCTTGAACCCCAGTTCCTCGTAGAGCGGACGCCCGTACGGAGTCGCGTACAGGGTCAGAGGAGTCGTGCCCATCGCCGCGACGATGTGACGCATCAGGCGGCGCCCGATTCCTTGACGGGCATGTCGAGCGGCGACCAGGACCATACCGATCGCGCCGAGTTCAGGGCGTTCCCCCGAGCCGTATTCCGTGACGACGCAGGCGGCCACCAGGCCTCCGCCGGGATCGTCGATGCCGTAGCCGGTGCCGGCCGTGAGGAGCAGGCGCCACTTGTGTTCCTCGCGCGGCCACCCCCGGTCCTCGGACAAGTCGGCGCAGGCGGTGAGATCGTGCGGCGTCAGTCGGCGAATGGGCAGAGAGCAGGCGGCAGGAGTGGGCACGCAGGTCAGGCTGTCCGACCGGTACCCACGGCGTCCACCTGTTTCGAGGTAGACGCACGCGCTTTTGGCCATGCCGTAGCCGTGCGCACAGCCTCTGGACAGACGGGAGACGTTTCACGTGAAACATCGCTCCAGAGTCGCCACCCGAGAACTCCTTCCGGAGGGGTGTCACCTTCCCGCCAGCCTCGGGACCCATGGCCAGACTGCATCTCTTCGATCTCGACGGCACCCGGCTGCACGGCACCTCCGCCCCATCGAGATCTCCCGTCAACTCGGTCTGGAAGCCGAGACACTGGAGCTTGACCGGGCGATCGCGGCAGGACGGATAGCGCCTCGGGAGTATGCGGCACGGGTCTACGCCCTCTGGGCGGAGCTGACCGACGCGCAGGTGACCGTCGCGTTCGACGGAGCGCCTTGGCTGGCCCGTATCCGGGATGTCTGGGCCGAGCCAAGGGTGGCAGGGGACTATAGCGCGGTGGTCTCTCTCACCCTCGTTCTTCGTGGAACGGCTACTGGGGCTGGGGTGTCCATGCGACGTTCGGATCGCGTTTCCCGGCGGTGCCGTTCGTCGAGCCGGTGGACCCGGCGGGCATCCTTGATCCTGCGGCCAAGGTGACCATCGCAGACCGCCAGTGCGCGGAGTTCGGGGTCGGCCGGGTCGACTTTGTCGCCTACGGGGATTCGATGTCGGACAGGGAACTGTTCGCGGTGGTCCCGGTGTCCGCGGCGGTCACCGGGACGGACATCTCGCCGGTCTCGCGACGTACTCGTACACGGGCCGGGATCTGTGGGATGCCTATGAATTGGCGCGTGACACCCGGTAATTGAGGGACCTTGTGGTTCGCCCGTTGTCGGATTGGTGGGGGAGACAGGGGGGACTTGTGTGCAGGGCGGCGGCCGGTAGGGTCGACTCCGGTTCCTGCCGGGACGAGACGTCCCGGTGGGAGTGACTGCGGTCCATGTCGCACTTTCGCCTTACTTGTCCGTACGCGGAGGAAGCGCGGGTTCAATGTGGCCGTGTCGGCCGCAGGCCGTACCGGGAAGAGCCAGCCGTCAACGGGGGAACACAAGCACCTTCCGAGTGAAGTGCGCAGACCGACCGAAAGATGTTCGAGGCGAGGCACACCATGGATGCTCCGACCACCACGTCGGCGGGCAACGACGGGGCCGGCGGAAGCAGCTGGTTCACGTCCCCCAGTAACACCTCGGTCGAGCCCGCCGCCGAACATCCGGTCGTGGCACCGGGCGGACGACGGGAGACGCCACAGGGCCACCCTCCCGCGTCCGGAGAGGCCTCGGAGCGAATACGGCCGGCGGAGGAGGCGTCCCGCCTCCAGGACCCCGCCCAGGCCCCTCCCGCCGGGCAGCACGCGGCCCCCGGCCCCTTCGTACCCACGGCGGGACGGCCGGTACCCCCGGCGGCCGGACGGCGTGTCCCGCCGCAGCGTCCCGCGGAGCAGGCCACGGCCGCCTCCCCGGACGCCGTCCGCATCCGCGGCACCATGGCCGAGGTCGGTCCGGTGGCCGACAAGGTGACCTCGTACTTCTACGCCCTGCTCTTCGTGCGTCATCCCGAACTGCGCGCACTGTTCCCGGCCGCCATGGACACCCAGCGGGACCGGCTGCTGAAGGCGCTGCTCACCGCGGCCGAGCACATCGACAACACCCCCGTCCTGGTCGAGTACCTGCAGAACCTGGGCCGCGGCCACCGCAAGTACGGAACCCGCCCGGAGCACTACCCGGCGGTCGGCGAATGCCTCATCGGCGCGTTGAGCAGGTACGCCTCGGCCGTCTGGGACCGGGAGACGGAGGCCGCCTGGGTGCGGGCCTACACGACGATGTCCCAGGTGATGATCGACACGGCGTCGGCGGACGAACTGCGCGCACCGCCCTGGTGGCATGCACAGGTCGTCGCCCACGACCTCAGGACCGCGGACGTCGCGGTGCTCACGGTCCGCCCGGACCAGCCGTACCCCTTCCTCGCGGGCCAGTACACGAGCATGGAGACGCCTTGGTGGCCGCGGGTCTGGCGGCACTACTCCTTCGCCTCCGCGCCCCGCTCGGACGGGCTCCTGACGTTCCACGTGAAGGCCGTCCCGGCGGGGTGGGTCTCCAACGCGCTGGTGCACCGCGCCCGCCCCGGCGACGTCATCCGCCTCGGCCCGCCCGTCGGCTCGATGACCGTCGATCACACGAAGGACAACGGACTGCTCTGCCTGGGCGGCGGCACCGGCATCGCCCCCATCAAAGCGCTGGTCGAGGACATCGCCGAACGCGGCGCTCGCCGCCCGGTCGAGGTGTTCTACGGCGCCCGCACCGACCACGACCTGTACGACATCGACACCCTGCTCCGGCTCCAGCAGAGCCACCCCTGGCTCTCGGTCCGCGCGGTCGTCGATCAGCAGGCGCATCTCCAGCTCCCCGACGCCATCCGCGCCTACGGGTCATGGAGCGAGTACGACGCCTACCTCTCGGGCCCGCCCGGCATGATTCGCAACGGCGTGCACGCACTGCGGGACGTCGGCATCCCGGCGCACCGCATACGGCACGACTCGGTCGAGGAACTGGTCGTCGTCGGCGACTGATCCGTCACCCGAGGTCGGGGGCGTGCATGGCCCGTACTCCCTCGATGTTGCCGTCGAGGTAGTGCCGCAGCGAGAGCGGTACGAGGTGCACGGAGGCGATCCCGACGCGGGTGAAGGGGACGCGCACGATCTCGTACTCGCCGGCGGGCTCATCGATCTCGGGGCCGTGTCGCAGGGACGGGTCCATCGACTCCAGCCGGCAGACGAAGAAGTGCTGCACCTTCACGCCGGTGGTGCTGCCGCTGTCGCCGATGTGTTCCACGGTGTCCACGAAGCAGGGCACCACGTCGGTGATCTTGGCGCCGAGCTCCTCGTGCACCTCGCGGTGCAGGGCGTCGACGACAGTGGTGTCCTCCTGCTCGACCCCGCCACCGGGAGTGACCCAGTAGGGATCGACACCTGGCTTGGTGCGCTTGATCAGAATCAGGTCGTCGCCGTCCAGGAGAACGGCACGTGCGGTGCGCTTGACCACGGGTCGGACGGTCATGGGAGAAATGTGGCCCACCTGGTTCCACGTGAAACATCGCGAAGCGCCACCGTACGGCTGCATCGCGTCAATACCGCCTGATGCGCTCAGCCCCAGTCCGCAGCGGCGTGGTGGAGCCACTCGTGTGCCCGCGCCACATGCGGCATGGCGAGCGTGCCCGTCCGTACGACCAGGAAGTAGGTCCGCAGCGGGGGGATCGCGGGCTCGTGCAGCGCCATGACCTGGCCGCGGTCCAGGGCGGCCGCGCACAGATAGCGGGGCAGCACGGCGAGGCCGGCACCTGCGACCGCGCAGGCGAGGACCGCACGCAGATCGGGTACGACGACGGTGCCGGATGCGGCCGGCCGGGCGTCGAAGACGGAACCCCAGTAGCGCGAGACGAAGGGCAGCGACTCGTGGACCTCGACGACGGGCAGGCTGTCCAGGACCGGTGCTCCCTTGTCGCGGACCGTCTCGGTGCCGATCTCCTCGGCCCAGCGGGGAGCGGCGACCAGTACGTGCTCCTCGTCGCAGAGGGCGGTGGCGGTGAGCAGGGCGCCACGTGGCCGGGCGGTGCTGATGGCGAGGTCGTGATGTCCGGCGGACAGCCCTTCCAGGGCCTCCTCGGCATTGCCGAACGAGGCGCGCAGCGCGAATCCCTGGCCGCCGTCGCCGGCCAGCTCCGAGAGGGCGGGCAGCGCTCGCTCGGCGGTGAACTCGGGCGGGCCGGCGAGATGCAGGGTACGTACCGAGGACTCGTCGTCGAGGCCGCGTCCCGCTATCTCGACCAGCGCGTCGAGGTGCGGGGCGGCTTTGTGGGCGAGCTCGTCTCCGATGGACGTCGGGGTCACCCCGCGGGCCTGCCGCAGGAAGAGGGGACGCCCCAGCTGTCTTTCCAGGGTGCGGATCTGGGAGGTCACGGCCGGCTGCGAGAGTCCGAGCAGGGCGGCGGCGCGGGTGAAGGAGCCGGCCCGGTGCACGGTCACGAAGGTCCGCAGCAAGGCCAGGTCCATCGTCCGCCCTTTCGTTCGCCCTGCCCCGTGCCGGCCCTCGGGGCAGGTCCCCAACTATAAATAAGTCGATAGGTCTCTGTCCCTACAGTGATTGGACACTGACGCAGAGTCAACTAGCCTTGGTCGCGCGGTTCTTGGCGCGCGGGAACCGGGACGGTCCGAGCCACGAGGGGGGAGGCTCGGACCGTCCGTCATACGTGGTCGGAAAGGGCGCGGGCGTCCGTAATCCGGTCACCGGTCCGACTCGTCGAGGGCACGGAGCACATCGGCCACCAGGTCCTCGGGATCCTCGGCACCGACCGAGAGCCGGATGAAGCCCTCCGGTACGTCGTCCCCGCCCCAGCGCCGCCGCCGCTCGGCCGTGGAACGCACCCCGCCGAAACTCGTCGCGTCGTCGACCAGCCGCAGGGCTTCCAGGAAACGCTCGGCACGCGCGCGCGTCGGCAGCGTGAAGGAGATCACCGAACCGTAGCGCCGCATCTGCTGCGAGGCGATCTTGTGCGCAGGGTCGTCCGGCAGCCCCGGGTAGCGCAGCCCGGTCACGTCCAGCCGTTCGCGGAGCGCCTCCGCGAGCACCAGGGCGGTGGCGTTCTGCCGGTCCACCCGCAACTGGAGGGTGGCCAGGGAGCGATGGGCGAGCCAGGCCTCCATGGGCCCGGAGATCGCTCCGATGATCTTGCGCCAACGGCGTACGGCGGCCATGGCCTCCGTGTCGCGCCCGGTGACGTACCCGAGCAGGACGTCCCCGTGGCCGGTGAGCTGCTTGGTGCCGCTGGCGACGGAGAAGTCGGCGCCCAGTGCCAGCGGCCGCTGGCCGAGCGGGGTGGCGAGGGTGTTGTCGACGGCGACGAGGGCCCCACGTGCGTGTGCCGCCTCGGTGAGCCGCCGGATGTCGCACACGTCGAGCCCGGGGTTGCACGGCGACTCGATCAGCAGCAGCTTCGCCCCGTCCAGGACGCCGAGCTGGGCGTCGCCGGCGGTCGGCGCGGTGCGTACCTCGATGCCGTAGGCCTCCAGCTGGGCGCGGATCAGGGGCAGCACCTGGTAGCCGTCGGACGGCAGCACGACCGCGTCGCCCGCGCGCAGCTGCGAGAAGAGCACGGCCGCGATGGCCGCCACGCCGGACGCGAACACCAGCGTCCCGACGTCCTCGCCGGGCGCCTCCAGCTCGCCGATGGCGCGCTCCAGATGGGTCCAGGTCGGGTTCTCGTCCCGTCCGTAGGCGTACGGTCCGCTGACCTCGCCCGGCAGATGGAAGTGTGCGGCGAACACCGGCCCGGGCAGGGTCGGCTCGTTCCTGACCGGCTCGGGCAGTCCCGCGCGCACCGCGCGCGTGCCCTCACCCGTCACGGGACCACAGTCGGAGTGCGAGCTCGTTTCGCTCATGCCGGCGTTCCCTCCACTTCGTCGCGTACCGCGGCGAGCAGGCCCTCGCCCGCCGCCTCCACCATCTCAAGACACTCCTCGAAGCCGTCCATACCGCCGTAGTAGGGATCCGGTACGTCGAGGTCGCCGACGGCATCGGGGTCGTAGGAGCGCAGCAGGCGCACCTTGCGGGCGTCCTCCTCGGTGGGAGCGAGACGGCGCAGGGCCTTGAGGTGGCCGGCGTCGAGAGCGATCACGAGATCGAGGCGGTCGAACCAGGACGCCTGGAACTGACGCGCGGTGTGGTCGCCGTCGTAGCCGTGCCCCTGGAGGACGCGGACCGTGCGCGGGTCGGCGCCGTCGCCCTCGTGCCAGCCGCCGGTGCCGGCGCTGTCGACCTCGACGCGGTCGGCGAGCCCGGCCTCGGCTATGCGGGCCCGGAAGACGGATTCGGCCATCGGGGACCGGCAGATGTTGCCGGTGCAGACGAAGCAGACGCGGTAGGTCATAGGGGGCTCAGTCCGTGTCGGGAAGGATCATGTTCAGGGCCCAGGACACGATCGAGATGATCAGGCCGCCGAGGACGGCCGTCCAGAACCCCTGCACGTGGAAACTCAGGTCGAGCTTGTCGCACACCCATGACGTCAGCAGCAGCATCAGCGCGTTGACCACCAGGGTGACCAGGCCGAGCGTGAGGATGAACAGCGGGAAGGTGAGGATCTTCACGACCGGCTTGACCAGGAAGTTGACCAGGCCGAAGACGAGGGCGACCAGGATCAGCGTCCAGACCTTCTTGGTGGTGCTGTCCCCGGTCAGAGTGATCTTGTCGAGCAGCCACACGGCGACGGCGAGGGCGCCCGCGTTGGCGATCGTCTTGACTACGAAATTCTTCATGTGTCTGATCGTGGCAGACGAGATCGGATGCAAGCAGTGAGGCGAGGGCGAACGACGGCGATGAAGGCATTCCGGCTGGACGAACTGGAGGCGGAACGCGCCGCCAACGACGGGGCCTACCTGCAGTTTCTGCGGGAGCGGAACATGTCGGTCGGCCTCTACGCGCTGGACGCGGGTGAGCAGGACCCGCAGAAGCCGCACAACCAGGACGAGGTCTACTTCGTCGTCAGCGGCCGCGCGGCGATCACCGTCGGCCTGGAGACCACGCAGGTGGCCCGGGGCAGCGTGGTGTACGTGCCGGCCGGGGTGGCCCACAAGTTCCACCACATCAGCGAGGACCTGAGGGTTCTGGTCGTCTTCTCTCCGCCCGAGGCCTGACCCCTCCCTCAGGGTTCCCTAGGGGAGAGGTCAGGGGAGGACAAGGGATCGCAGCCCCCCGCCCGCCCCCCTCGCGGCTCTAGCATCGAGTGCAGGACATCGCATCGTGCGGCACGCACGAGACCGACCGCACGTGCGCAAGCGCACGGGAAAGCAGAGGGCAGGGCAATGCGAGAGATCTTCACGGGTCTGCCGTGGTGGGTGAAGTGGATCGCGGTGCCGGTCATCGCGCTGGTGGTGTTCGGCGGTCTGATCGGCTCCATCGTCGGCTTCCTGGCCTACCTGCTCTTCAAGCTGCTGATCTTCGTGGCACTGGTCGGCGGACTGATCTACGTCGTGCGGAAGTTCATGTCGAACTCCTCGTCGAAGAGCGATTGGTGAGGACCCTGGGAATCGGTGACCGGTAACAGGAATCACCGGTTCCCTCGGGGGAGGGAAGTTTCCCGCAGGGGCCGACCGGGAGCGTCGGCGGACGGTTAGAGTCGCTGACCCCCTCGCGCTCCGGGAGTGACCCTTGGCCACGCTTGACGCCCCCTCCGCACCCACGGAACACCCATCACCCCCCACTCAACGCCGGTCCAGCACACCCCCCGTGCAGCGGCCGGCCACCCCGTCCGACCCCGCGCAGTCGCACTCGGCCACCCTCATCGGCTCCGTGCAGCGTGCGATGCGACTGCTGGAGAGTGTCGCCGGACACGAACACGGCGCCCCCGCCAAACAACTGGCGCGCGAGACCGGCCTCGCGCTGCCCACCGCCTACCACCTGCTGCGCACCCTGGTCCATGAGGGCTATCTGCGCCGTGACAAGGGGCTCTTCTTCCTCGGTGAGGCCGCCGAGCGGCTGAGCAGCAGCGGGGCGCAGCAGAAACGTCGCAGCGCGGTCGTCGACACCCTCGCCCACTGGCGGGACGCGATCGGTGCGCCGGTGTACTACGCGATGTACCGGGGCGGCGAGATCGAGGTCGTGTGCGTCTCCGACTCCCCGGGCACCCCGGCGGTCGAGGAGTGGGCCGACTTCCGCGAGACGGGCCACGCCCATGCCATCGGCCAGTGCCTGCTCTTCCAACTGGACGAGAACGCCCGCCGCGATCACCTCGACCGCTACCCCCTGGGGACCCTCACCCCGTACACGGTCCGTGACAGCCACACGCTGCTGAGGCGGCTGGAGCGGACACGGCGGATGGTGCCGTTGGTGGAGCGCCAGGAGTACGCGCTGGGCACGGTGTGCGCGGCGGTCCCCATCACCGTCGGCACCACTGCGGCCACGGTGGCCATCTCCCTCCCCCTCCACCAGGCCGACCGGCTGCTTCCCGCCGCCCGGCAGCTGCAGGCGGAGGTGGGGAGGCACCTGGGCTCCCTGGCGATCGCTATCAGTATCTGAAAAATCACTCCTTGTGATCTGCTGTGTACGTTCAGCAAGATTTGACCACCATCAAAGGGATAAAACCCGGCCAGTCGGTGTCATATGACGGGGTAGGCGATGCGCGAGTCCGTACAAGCAGAAGTCATGATGAGCTTTCTCGTCTCGGAGGAGCTCTCCTTCCGCATCCCCGTGGAGTTGCGCTACGAGACCTGTGATCCGTATGCCGTGCGGCTCACTTTCCACCTGCCCGGAGACGCGCCGGTGACCTGGGCTTTCGGCCGCGAGCTGCTGATCGACGGAGTGGGCCGGCCGTGCGGGGAGGGTGATGTGCACATCGCCCCCGCCGACGCCGAGGTGCTGGGCGAGGTGCTGATCAGGCTTCAGGTCGGTGGCGACCAGGCGGTGTTCCGGTCATCGGCACCGCCACTGGTGGCATTTCTCGACCGGACCGACAAGCTGGTGCCGTTGGGGCAGGAAGGGGCGCTCGCCGACTTCGACGCCCATCTCGAAGAGGCCCTGGACCGCATCCTGGCAGAGGAGCAGAGCGCGGGCTGAAGCGTGACGGCACCGGCCGCGAGCCGCTCCGCCGAACCGCATGAGGATGCGCAGGAACGCTTCTGCGATTCTTTGGGCGGGCGGCGGAACGCTGCTGTCCGTGCGCACCGCCCTGCACCGCACACGGCCCACTCGGAGCCCTCAGTGCTTCCGGCGCCGCCCGCGCCCGCCGCGCGCCGGAGCCTGCACCGGCGCGACCGCCTCCTTGGCCGGCCGGTCGGCCGACACCACCAGGGCCGCCAGCAGCGTGGTGACGGGCACCGAGGCGACCAGGCCGATCGAACCGACCAGCGTGCGCACGATCTCCTCGGCGACCAGCTCACTGTTGGCGACGGTCGCCACGCTGCTCTGCGCGATGGAGAAGAGCAGCAGCAGCGGCAGCGCGGCGCCCGCGTAGGCCAGGACGAGAGTGTTGACGACCGAGGCGATGTGGTCGCGGCCGATGCGGATGCCTGCCCGGTACAGCCCGCGCCAGCCCATCGTCGGGTTGGCCTCGTGCAGCTCCCAGACGGCCGAGGTCTGGGTCACCGTCACGTCGTCCAGGACACCGAGGGAACCGATGATGACGCCGGCCAGCAGCAGACCACTCATGTCGATCGACGGGTACAGGCCGTGGATCAGGCCGGTGTTGTCGTCGGTGTTGCCCGTGAGCGCGGCCCAGTCGATGAACTCCGAACCGAGGACACCGATCAGACACAGTGAGATCAGCGTGCCGAGCACCGCCACCGAGGTCCGGGCCGACAGGCCGTGGCACATGTACAGGGCGATCAGCATGATCGCACTCGACCCGACCACCGCCACCAGCAGCGGATTCGAGCCCTGCAGGATGGCCGGCAGGATGAAGAGCGTCAGCACCATGAAGCTGACGGCTAGTGCGACGAGCGCCATCACACCGCGCAGCCGGCCCACCACGACGACGGCGAGCGCGAAGATCCCGGCCAGCAGCGCCATCGGGAACTTCCGGTTCACATCGGTGACCGAGTACTGCAGGTCCTTGGGCGCCGAGGGCTCGTAGGCGACCACGACCCTCTCGCCCTCGTCCAGCTGACGTGACTGGTCGGGCTGGACGATCTCGGTGAACGTACGGCCCTTGTCCTTGCCGGTGTCGACTCGGACCGTGGCCTTCTTGCAGGTGCCGTCCTCCTCCTGCTTCCCCGAGTTGCCCTCCTCGGCGGAGGTGTCGCCGGTCGAGCCGCCCCCGGAGGCGTTGACCGACTTGCAGCTGACCGAGACGACCTCGGTGACGGTGGCCTGCTGTGTCTGGCGGTCGAAGCCGACACCGGTGCGTTCGTGCGACGGGGCGCCACCGGGCCACAGCACCACGAGGCCGACCACGACCGCGGCGGTGAAGGGGATCAGGATCGCCGCGATGACCTTGCGCAGATGCTGGGAGACGGGCGCGGCGGGCCCATGGCTGTGGCTGTGCGAGTGCCCGTGTCCGCCGCCTGGCCCGGAGCCGCCCTGACCGGGTCCCTGGCCGGGTCCCTCACCGGGCGGGTGGCCGTGGGCATGGCCGTCCTCGTGACCGTGGGCGTGTCCCTGGCCGTACGGGTGGCTCTGCCCGTGGTCGTGTCCGGCACCGTCGCCCCCGTGGCCGGTTCCGCCGCCCTGCGCGGCGCCGTTGCCGCGCCTCGGGTCGGGGGGCGGGTAGGGGTGCTGCTGTGTCGTGGTCACCGCCAGATCATCGCAAGAACGGCAGGGGCCCTCTGTTCACCGCGCCCGAATTGACGCTAGCGTGGAGGCACCTTTGCACACGCGGGAGCTCGGAGCACCGGGCTGAGAGGGCGCTGACCTCCGTATTCGCGATGTTTCACGTGGAACGAGCAATGTTCCACAGGAAACGCCGCCCGACGGAAGCCGCTGCGTCGACCGCCGAACCTGTTACCGGGTAATGCCGGCGTAGGGAGTAGGTCTCATGACCAACAAGGACGTACGCACGCCTGCCTCCAGCCAGGACGAACAGCCCATTGCGGGTGAACCGTCCAGGGAGGCCGGGAAGTCCATCGGCTGGCACAAGGGGTATGTCGAGGGCTCGCGCCCCGACCTTCGGGTGCCGGTCCGTCAGGTGCATCTCACCAACGGGCAGTCGGTCACGCTCTACGACACCTCCGGTCCGTACACCGATCCGGCCGTCGAGACCGACGTCCGCAGGGGCCTGTCGCCGCTGCGGGAGAACTGGATCATCGGCCGGGGGGACACCGCGGAGTACGCGGGCCGCCCCGTCCGCCCCGAGGACGACGGGATCAAGCACACCTCGCCGCGGGGCGGGCTGCGCAACCTGGACGCGGTCTTCCCCGGCCGCCCCCGCCAGCCGCGTCGCAGCCGGGACGGCGAGGCGGTCACGCAACTGGCGTACGCCCGCCGGGGCGAGGTCACCCCGGAGATGGAGTACGTGGCCATCCGCGAGAACGTCTCCCCCGAGGTCGTCCGTGAGGAGATCGCGGCGGGACGGGCCGTGCTGCCGGCCAACGTCAACCACCCGGAGATCGAGCCGATGATCATCGGCAAGCGGTTCCTGGTGAAGGTCAACGCCAACATCGGCAACTCGGCGGTGACCTCCTCGATCGAGGAGGAGGTGGAGAAGATGACCTGGGCGACCCGCTGGGGCGCCGACACGGTCATGGATCTGTCCACCGGGCGCAACATCCACACCACCCGCGAGTGGGTGCTGCGCAACTCCCCCGTCCCCATCGGCACGGTGCCGCTCTACCAGGCTCTGGAGAAGGCCGACGGCAGGGCCGAGGAGCTGACCTGGGAGATCTACAAGGACACGGTGATCGAACAGGCCGAGCAGGGTGTGGACTACATGACCGTCCACGCGGGTGTGCGGCTGCCGTACGTGCCGCTCACCGCCAACCGCAAGACCGGTATCGTCTCGCGCGGCGGCTCGATCATGGCGGCCTGGTGTCTGGCGCACCACAAGGAATCGTTCCTGTACGAGAACTTCGAGGAACTCTGCGAGATCCTCGCCGCCTACGACGTCACGTACTCGCTGGGCGACGGCCTGCGCCCCGGCTCGATCGCGGACGCCAATGACGAGGCCCAGTTCGCTGAGTTGCGCACGCTCGGGGAACTCAACCGCATCGCCAGGCGTTTCCACGTACAGACGATGATCGAGGGCCCGGGCCACGTCCCGATGCACAAGATCAAGGAGAACATCGACCTTCAGCAGGAGATCTGCGATGAAGCTCCGTTCTATACGCTCGGTCCGCTGACCACGGACGTCGCGCCGGCGTACGACCACATCACCTCCGGCATCGGTGCCGCGATGATCGCCTGGTGGGGTACGGCGATGCTGTGCTACGTCACGCCCAAGGAGCACCTGGGCCTGCCCAACCGGGACGACGTCAAGACCGGCGTGATCACCTACAAGATCGCCGCCCACGCGGCCGACCTCGCCAAGGGGCACCCCGGCGCGCAGGAATGGGACGACGCGCTGTCCGATGCCCGCTTCGAGTTCCGGTGGGAGGACCAGTTCAACCTCGCCCTGGACCCGGACACCGCCCGTGAGTTCCACGACGAGACGCTCCCGGCGGAGCCGGCGAAGACGGCCCACTTCTGCTCGATGTGCGGGCCGAAGTTCTGCTCGATGAAGATCAGTCAAAGCATCACAGAGCGGTTCGGTGGTGCGGCGGCCGAGGGGGCGTCACCGGAGGAGGTCGCGGAGGGGATGCTCCAGAAGTCGAAGGAGTTCGCGGCCGGCGGGAACCGGGTGTACCTGCCGCTCGCCGACTGACCTCCGGGCGGTGCCCGCGGTCGGCTGATCCGGGCACCGCCTGTCGCACCGCTCATCCACGACCGCCCTCGGCCGCTGTCACATGCCACGCCTATGGTTCCTCGAAACAGCGGGAGCATGATCGGTGCAGTTCGGGAGGCATGATGCGCGATGTCGATCAGACGGTGAACGTGTCCTTCGCGGAGGGATGGGACCTTGTCTCCCGGACCGTGGTCCACCCGCTCTCGCGTTCCGAGGCCGGGACACGGGACCGTGCGGGGAAGCCCTATGTGATGGTGCACTGGCTGGAGGGCCATGCCTCACCGGTCGAGGTGCACCTGGTGGCCTGGGGCGATTCTCACGTGGGCGCATGGGCCTACGACGATCAGGATCGGCGGACCATGGAGGGGGACTGGCGCCTGCTGGAACCCGGGCGCCTGTTCCTGCGCCACCTCGGGGGATGGCGCTATGACACCGAGGAGCAGGCCGAGTTCGCTCCCGAAGCCGGGCGCACCTATGTGGATCTTTTTCCGAACGGAAAGGGGCGCAGGGTGAGCGAGCCGGAAGGGGACAGAGGACCGTCACGCCACATGCTCGCGGACATTCCCGAAGAGAAGCGATGGCGTGCGAGAGAGGCGTTCGGTGTATACGGGGTCAGGCAGTTGCTCCTGTCGCAGCCGTTGCCGTCGGGACGGCAGCCGGAGTTCTCGGACGCTACCGAGAGCGAGACCGACGCCTGGCGCGCACACCGTGTCGTCGATGGCCGTCCTTCCCCCTGGTCGCCTCCGCGTCCGGCCCGACCAGCCCATCTCGACGAGTTGTTCGAGCCGGGTACACGTATCGCGACGAGCTTCGAGCCGGAGATGACGGTCAGCACGATCCGGGACATCGCGGCCCTTCGCCTGCCCAGCGGCAGGCTGGTCGTCGCGGATCCGCTCACCGGGGGCCACGGCGCCGGCCGCGAGCTGTCCGAGCGGATCCCTCCGGACGAGTACCTCCTGCAGGCTGCTGTGGTTGCCTACGAAAGGAGGTACGAGGACATGCGCACCCCTGTGAAGGAGGATGTCGCCGTCCGTCTCCTGCTGGGGGAAGAGCCGGCCGCTTCGTGGGAGCTGGCGTTGGCGGAGGAGGACGACGTCAGACTGTTGCGTGAGGACGAGATATTCGGCTTCGACACGGACGGCGCTGCGGGAGCCTTCGCCGATGCCTCGGGGTGGGAAGAACTCGCGGACAAGTACCGGCGCTACCTCGTGGAGCAGGAGGACAACGCCGGAGAGACCGTCAGCGACGGGTACATGCGCACCACGGACGAGGCAACCGGCAGTGACCTCGTGTCCTTCTACACCGGCGGGGACGGCACGTATCCCGTGTGGCTGGGACGTGCGAGCACGGGAAAGCCGGTGAGTGTCGTGGTCGTGGTCAGCTATCTGCCCGACCTGCGGCTGCTCTGAGCGATCCGGGTCCCGACGGGCCCGTGCGGCCTGTCGCACGGGGCATGGTCGGCGACGGCGCCTGTCACGCGGTTCGGGGCGGCGAGGTCGGGCGGTGCGGTGGCGATGAGGCAGATGGTGACCGCTCGTCCGCCGTCCGCGCTCACCGCGGGGCGGGTGTTGACGCCTGCCCCGTCGCTCTCATGGGCGGAGATGAAACCACCGCAGGAGAGCGGCATCCTGCGCAACCCCAGCCCGTAGGTGCCCTCGGGCATCACCGACCGGGGAGGACATCCGCGCCGCGCGCGTGACCGGGTATCCGGCCTGCGCCCCCGGCCGGGGGGCGCAAGCCGGGCTATTCCGGCTGGTGTTCCGGGCCTCCGAAGTCCGGGCTGGTGTAGTCCGGGCTGGTGAAGCTCGGCCGGGAGGCTGGGGCTGTGCCGTCGTCGGTGCTGAAACCGGGACGGTCGTAGCCCAGGCGCGGCATCCGGCTCCCCGGACCCGAGGGGGTCGTACGGCGCAGTTCGGCCGTGCCGGGCTCGGTGGCCAGTGCTTCCCGCAGGAAGGGCAGGATGCCGCGTTCCAGCAGGACGTCCCGCCAGGCGTCCCGGGCCTTGGCCACCTCCCCACCGGGTTCGCCGTAGGCTCCGGCCTCCAGTGAGGGGCTGTTGCGCAGTGCGGTGAGCAGCAGTCCCGCCCCGGCCATGAGGATGGCGGCCGCGGCCACGACGCCGAAGACCCAGCCCGCTGTGAGCATGGTCTGGGCGAACGCCGGAGCCGGGTCCAGCATCCTCAGGACGTAGCCGACGAGGAGGAAGATCGCGGCGGCGGTACCGGCGAGCACGGGTGCCAGGACCAGGGCGAGGGCGAAGCCGCCGGCGCCCGTGGTCTCGGCCGCCTCGCCGAGGGTGGTGGCGAGCCCCATCGCACCGCCCGTGGCCGACTCCTGGGAGCCGGACTCGTGGACGGTGGCCGGGGTGGACCGCGCAGGGTTGCGCAGTTCCTCGCGGACCTTCACATAGTGCTGGTACTCGGTCGCCGCGGCCGCCGTTATCAGTGCGGTGGCGTTGAGCGCCATGGTGCGCAGCTGTTCGGTGTTCAGACGCCGGCCGGCGCCGGCCAGTTCGGGACGGTAAGGGGCGGAGCGCAGCGCCTCATCGAGGATCCGCTCGTATTCCTGGCGGTCCTCGCTGTGCAGGTGCTGCGGAACGCTGTTCATGTGCATCCCCCGATGCTCCGTAGGGCTTGGGGCTCGCACGCCGGCGAGCCGTCGGGCAGAAACGGAGGGGAGCCTGCTACGGATAAACCGATGGTAGAGCCGTTAAGGCACGCGGTGACAGGGGGTTGCCGGAAATTGGGGGTGGCCCGCGTGTGACATCGGGGTACAGGACAGCGCGCCGAACCCTCAGCCGTCCAGCGGAAGTTGCCTGACCAGGAGCTTTCCGGCCATGGTCACTCCGCCGTCCATGGCGATGGCGAGCCCGTCCGCGTAGACGTGCGGTCCTTCCACGACGGGGCCCTTGTTCTCCTCGCCGTCCTCGGAGCCGACTTCCCCCAGCAGATAGGGAATCGGGCTGTGTCCGTGAACGATGCGGGTGCCGCCGTACGTATCGAGGAGGGAACGGACGGCGTCTGCACCCCCTTCGTCGCGGAAGGAGAACCGCTTGGTGAACTTACGGAACAGGTCCCAGACCTCGTCCGCGTCATTACGGGTGATGGTCTCGCGGATCATGTCGTTGACCGCTTCGATCGAGTCGCCGTAGTCGAGGTACGCGGTGGTGTCGGAGTGGACCAGCAGGTAGCCGTCGACCTCCTCGACCGCGTCCAGGCGGGCCATCCACTGGAGGTGGTGGTCCTGGAGCCGGTCCATGTCGGTCTTCTGGCCGCCGTTGAGCAGCCAGGCCGCCTGGAAGGTCGCGGTGCCCGCGCCGGAGTTGACGGGGGTGTCGCCGAACCGCTTCGCGCCGAGCAGCAGCAGCTCGTGGTTGCCCATGAGGGCCTTGCAGTAGCCGCCGGCCGCGGCCGCCTCGGCGGACAGCCGCATCACCAGGTCGATGACGCCGATGCCGTCCGGACCCCGGTCGGTGAAGTCGCCGAGGAACCAGAGCCGGGCGGTGCCCGCGCACCACTGCCCCTCCGCGTCGATCAGCCCCTGCTCGCGCAGTGCGCCGATCAGTTCGTCCAAGTAGCCGTGCACGTCGCCGACGACGAACAGCGGGCCAGGACCGGCCGCCGTCCGGGCGGCCGGTTCGGCGGCCGGGTCGACCGGCAGCTGGATCGTGTCGCCGCGGTTGATGACGGGCAGATCGCGCTGGGTGGGCGTGTACCCGTCGGGATATCCGTCGGGGTACGGCTCGTCGAGCGGCGGGGCGGCGTCGGCGGGGCGGGTGTCCTGGGCGTACGGACCGGTCTCGTTGACGTACGCGGGCACCCGGAAGTCCCGCAACGTCGCCGTCCGTTCCGCCTCGGGTCCCTGACCGGCCCCCTGAGTCATCAGACCCCTCCACCATCGCGCCGCATCTGCACCGCTTCGGACTGCCTGGTCGCAGCGGCCCGCGGTGTCGTGCGCCCATCATAGGAACGCCCGTCGCGCCGTGTGATGACCCAGGGGTGGTGAATCGGAACAGGACTCCGGTTCAGCGCGGCTTTCGCCCCGGTTGGGCAGGGGTTCGGCGGTCCGCCGCCCACCTCCCGGCCGTCTTTCGCCGACGCCCGGCAGGCGCGTCGGCGGCCTCCGTGCGCGCGGGGACGGCCCGGATGGGCGCACGGAGCGTCCGCGGGTGGGTGCGGACCGGCCGTACGAGGGTGCCGGGCGTCCGTCCGGGAGTGCGGGCCGTTCGTTCTACTCCTCCTCCGGTGCCCGTGGGGGGCTGACCGTGGTGCGCGGCGGGCGTCGCTGGGAGGAGGTACGCACGATCAGTTCGGTCGGTATCACCTGCTCGACAGGCTGGTCCGATTCCACTCCCTCGATCGCGTCGATCAGCAGCTGCACCACCGCCGTCCCGATACGGCGCGGCTTCAGGGAGAGCGTGGTGATGGGCGGCTCGGTGTTGGCGTACACGGTCGACTCGCTGCAGCACACCAGCAGCAGGTCGTCGGGGACACGCAGCCCGTAGCGGCGGGCGGCGGCGAGCAGGTCGGTGCCGTTGGGGTCGAAGAGGCCGTAGACGGCGTCGGGACGGTCCGGGCGGGCCAGCAGCCGGTCGGCGGCGACGGCACCCGCGCAGGGGTCGTGCGCCGGGTAGGCCTCGTAGACCGGGTCCTGGCCGACCCGTTCGCACCAGCGCAGGTAGGCGGTGGTGGACAGGTGGGTGTACGTGTCCGTCGTGGTGCCCGTGAGCAGGCCGATCCGGCGGGCGCCCGCGGCGGCGAGATGGTCGAGGATGCCGAGTACGGCGGCCTCGTGATCGTTGTCCACCCAGGCGGTGACCGGCAGCGAACCGGCCGGACGGCCGTCGGAGACCACCGGCAGCCCCTGCCGGACCAGCTCGCTGACCACCGGGTCCTGGTCGGACGGGTCGATGACGACCGTGCCGTCCAGGGCGACGTTCGACCACACGTCGTGGCGTGAGGTCGCGGGGAGGATCACCAGGGCGTAGCCGCGGGCGAGCGCGGCCGAGGTGGCGGCCCGCGCCATCTCGGCGAAGTACGCGAATTCGGTGAAGGTGAAAGGTTCATCCCCGTATGTCGTCACGGTCAGGCCGATGAGTCCCGACTTGCCGGTACGGAGGGTTCGGGCGGCGGCCGAGGGGCGGTACCCCAGCCGGTCGGCGACCTCGCGGACGTGGCGCCGGGTGGCATCCGGAAGCCGGCCCTTGCCGTTCAGGGCGTCGGAGACGGTCGTGATGGAGACTCCGGCGGCGGCGGCCACGTCTCTGATGCCCGCCCGGCCCGGCCGGCTGCCTCGCCGAGAGGTTTCCGTGCGGCTCACCTGGTGCTTCCCTGCTGCTGTCATGGCGAGCCGATAGTAGGGCTCATGCGGTGGGGTAGTGCGGACGCATATGCACGCGTTGACAGGCACGTTTCTGCAAGGTCAAAGCGGGTCAACTACCTTAGAAAGAAAGTCAGTTGAACGATCCAATGGCGAGACGTGACTTGTCGGCACGCATGGGCCTGCCAAGTGCTCGATGTTTCGAAGAGGTCTCAACTCACCTTCACGGGTGATGCGCGCTACGGCGTGAGCCACCGGCGCGTAGATATATGTAGGGCGCGCCCCCGAAAAATGCGCCTTCGTGTGGTGATGCCCGTGATGCCGGTGGGACGGATGAGGTCAGGTCCGCGTCTACCGGGTCGCTCCGCTCCTGTACGCAGCGGCGCCGAATCCTCATAAGGTGAGCAGTATTGGATGCCGGCGGCGCGGACGGTCCGCCGGTGGTCGCGAGGAGGACTGCGGTGAGCGAGACGAGCCCCAAGCTGCGCGCCGAGCTGGAGGGTATCCCCACCTACAAGCCGGGCAAGCCTGCCGCGGCCGACGGCCCGGTCGCCTACAAGCTCTCCTCCAACGAGAACCCCTACCCGCCGCTGCCCGGCGTGATGGAGTCCGTGACCGCCGCCGCGGCCAGCTTCAACCGCTACCCGGACATGGCGTGCACGGCCCTGATGAACGAGCTGGCGGACCGCTTCGGTGTCCCGCTCGGCCATCTGGCCACCGGCACCGGTTCGGTCGGTGTCGCCCAGCAGCTGATCCAGGCCACCAGCGGCCCCGGCGACGAGGTGATCTACGCCTGGCGGTCCTTCGAGGCGTACCCGATCATCACGCAGATCAGCGGCGCCCGTTCGGTCCAGGTGCCGCTCACGTCCGGTGAGGTGCACGACCTCGACGCGATGGCGGCCGCGATCACCGGCCGGACCCGCCTGATCTTCGTCTGCAATCCGAACAACCCGACCGGCACGGTCGTGAAGCGGGCCGAGCTGGAGCGCTTCCTGGACCGGGTGCCGAGCGATGTGCTGGTGGTCCTGGACGAGGCCTACCGCGAGTTCATCCGCGACCCAGAGGTGCCCGACGGCGTCGAGATCTACCGCGAACGGCCGAACGTCTGTGTGCTGCGGACCTTCTCCAAGGCGTACGGCCTCGCCGGGCTGCGCGTCGGCTTCGCCATCGCGCACGAGCCGGTGGCGGCGGCGCTGCGCAAGACGGCGGTGCCGTTCGGCGTGAGCCAGCTCGCCCAGGAGGCGGCGATCGCCTCGCTGCGGGCGGAGGACGAACTGCTCGGCCGGGTCGGCTCGCTGGTGTGCGAGCGGCAGCGGGTGGTCGGGGCCCTCCGTGCCCAGGGCTGGACGGTGCCCGAGACCCAGGCCAACTTCGTGTGGCTGCGGCTGGGAGAGCCTACGACGGCCTTCGCGCGCCTCTGCGAGGAGCACGGGGCGGTCGTCCGGCCGTTCCCGGGCGAGGGCGTCCGGGTGACGATCGGGGAGACCGAGGCGAACGACATCTTCCTGAAGGCCGCGGAGAACTTCCGCAAGGAGCTCTAGCCCGAGGAGCTCCGGCAGTCGGTCAGTCCCACACCTACGGGGCCGCCCTTGAGGCGGCCCCGTTGCGTTGGGGTTTCACGTGGAACCCGGGACTGCACGGCGACGTGACGCAGAAGACATGCCCCCCCGGGGTTCTTCGAAAATCGGTGCGTCATAATGGCTTGTGAATGTGAATGCATTCACAAGCTCGTCCTCTTTGCCCCGCTCTGTGCGCCGCAAAGGGGGCAATTGCCGCTGTGTCCCGGCGACGTAAGGAGACTGACGACGTGGACCTGGCTCTGGCGCCGGAGACGCTGGCGCGTTGGCAGTTCGGCATCACCACCGTCTACCACTTCCTGTTCGTCCCGCTGACGATCTCCCTGGCCGCGCTCACGGCCGGCCTGCAGACCGCATGGGTGCGCACGGAGAAGGAGAAGTACCTCAGGGCGACCAAGTTCTGGGGCAAGCTCTTCCTGATCAACATCGCGATGGGTGTGGTCACCGGCATCGTGCAGGAGTTCCAGTTCGGCATGAACTGGTCGGACTACTCGCGGTTCGTCGGTGACATCTTCGGCGCCCCGCTCGCCTTCGAGGCGCTGATCGCGTTCTTCTTCGAGTCCACCTTCATCGGGCTGTGGATCTTCGGCTGGGACAAGCTGCCCAAGAAGATCCATCTGGCCTGCATATGGATGGTCTCCATCGGCACGATCCTGTCCGCGTACTTCATCCTCGCGGCCAACTCGTGGATGCAGCACCCTGTCGGCTACAAGATCGACAAGGCGAAGGGGCGGGCCGAGCTGACCGACTTCTGGGCCGTTCTGACCCAGAACACCGCGCTGGCCCAGGCCTTCCACACGCTGGCCGCGTCCTTCCTGACCGGTGGCGCCTTCATGGTCGGCATCGCCGCCTTCCACCTGTTCCGCAAGAAGCACATCACCGTCATGAAGACCTCGCTGCGGCTGGGCCTGGTCACCGTCGTCATCGCCGGCCTGCTCACCTCGATCAGCGGCGACACCCTCGGCAAGGTCATGTTCAAGCAGCAGCCGATGAAGATGGCCGCCGCCGAGGCCCTGTGGGACGGCCAGAACTCGGCACCGTTCTCGGTCTTCGCCTACGGCGACGTGAGCAAGGGCCACAACACCGTCGAGTTCTCGGTTCCCGGCGTGCTGTCGTTCCTCGCCGACGACGACTTCAACTCGTACGTCCCCGGTATCAACGACACCAACAAGGCCGAACAGCAGAAGTACGGCCCCGGCGACTACCGCCCGATCATCCCCGTCACCTTCTGGGCCTTCCGCTGGATGATCGGCTTCGGTATGGCGTCCTTCGCCGTCGGCGTGGCCGGACTCTGGCTGACCCGCAAGAAGTTCATGCTGGCCGAGCATCTGCGGGTCGGGGAGGACGAGGTGCCGCATCTGGTCCTCTTCAAGAACAAGGCCCTCAGCCCGAAGCTCGGCAGGCTGTACTGGCTGGTGGCGATCTGGACGCTGGGTTTCCCGCTGATCGCCAACTCCTGGGGCTGGATATTCACCGAGATGGGCCGTCAGCCCTGGGTCGTCTACGGCGTCCTGCAGACCCGCGACGCGGTCTCCCCCGGTGTGTCCCAGGCCGAGATCCTCATCTCGATGATCACCTTCACCGCGCTGTACGCCGTCCTCGCCGTCGTCGAGGTCAAGCTGCTCGTGAAGTACATCAAGGCCGGCCCGCCCGAGCTCACCGAGGACGACCTCAACCCGCCCACGAAGATCGGCGGCGAGGCGCGTGACGCCGACAAGCCGATGGCCTTCTCGTACTAGGCCGAGGGAGACGCAGTCATGGAACTTCACGACGTCTGGTTCGTCCTGATCGCCGTCCTGTGGACCGGCTACTTCTTCCTGGAGGGCTTCGACTTCGGAGTCGGCATCCTCACCAAGCTGCTCGCCCGTGACCGGACGGAGAAGCGGGTGCTGATCAACACGATCGGCCCGGTCTGGGACGGCAACGAGGTGTGGCTGCTCACCGCGGGCGGCGCGACCTTCGCCGCCTTCCCCGAGTGGTACGCCACGCTGTTCTCCGGCTTCTATCTGCCCCTGCTGGTCATCCTGGTCTGTCTGATCGTCCGGGGTGTCGCCTTCGAGTACCGGGCGAAGCGGCCCGAGGAGAACTGGCAGCGCACCTGGGAGACCGCGATCTTCTGGACCTCGCTGATCCCGGCGTTCCTGTGGGGCGTGGCCTTCGGGAACATCGTGCGGGGAGTGAAGATCGACCAGCACTTCGAGTACGTCGGTACCGTCTGGGATCTGCTCAACCCGCATGCCCTGCTGGGCGGGCTCGTCACGCTGACCCTGTTCACCTTCCACGGGACGGTGTTCACCGCACTCAAGACCGTCGGTGACATCCGGGTACGGGCGCGGACGCTGGCGACCAGGGTCGGGCTGCTCGCCGCCGCGCTGGCGGTGGCCTTCCTGCTGTGGACCCAGGCTGACAGCGGGGACGGCAAGAGCCTGGTGGCTCTGGTCGTGGCGGTCGTCGCGCTGGTCGCCGCCCTGGGGGCCAACCTTCGGGGCCGGGAGGGATGGGCGTTCGCCCTGTCCGGCGTCACCATCGTGGCCGCCGTGGCGATGCTCTTCCTGGCGCTGTTCCCGAACGTCATGCCCTCGTCGCTCAACGCCGACTGGAACCTCACGGTCACCAACGCCTCGTCGAGTCCCTACACCCTGAAGATCATGACGTGGCTGGCGGCGATCGCGACACCGCTCGTCATGCTCTACCAGGGGTGGACGTACTGGGTGTTCCGCAAGCGGATCGGCACGCAGCACATCGCAGCCGAAGCCGCGCACTGAGTCCGCAAGAGACCAAGGAGTGGGTGTTTCACGTGAAACACCCACTCCGGGCCGAAGGGCATGTTTCACGTGAAACCAATCGATCCGCGCCTGTTGCGCTACGCCCGGGCCACTCGTCTCTTCCTGATCGCGGTCGTCGGTCTCGGCGCGGTCGGTGCCGGGCTGGTCATCGCCCAGGCGATGCTCATCGCCGAAGTGGTGGTCGGGGCCTTCCAGTACGGCCACTCCGTATCCGAACTCCGCACCCCCCTGTTGCTGTTGGTGGCCGTCGCCATCGGCAGGGCGCTGATCTCCTGGCTCACCGAGCTTGCCGCGCACCGGGCGAGCGCGGCGGTCAAGTCCGAACTGCGGGGACGGCTCCTGGACCGGGCGGTGGCGCTGGGCCCCGGCTGGCTGAGCGGTCAGCGGACCGGGTCGCTGGTCACCCTCGCCACGAGGGGCGTCGACGCCCTTGACGACTACTTCTCGCGTTACCTCCCCCAGTTGGGGCTCGCGGTGGTCGTTCCGGTCGCGGTACTGGCCCGGATCGTCACCGAGGACTGGGTCTCCGCGGCCATCATCGTGGGTACGCTGCCGCTCATCCCGCTGTTCATGGTCTTGATCGGCTGGGCCACCCAGTCCCGTACGGACCGGCAGTGGCAACTGCTGTCCCGGCTGTCCGGTCACTTCCTGGACGTGGTCGCCGGGCTGCCCACGCTGAAGGTGTTCGGGCGGGCCAAGGCGCAGGCCGACTCCATCCGCCGGATCACCGGGGAGTACCGGCAGGCGACAATGCGGACCCTCCGGATCGCCTTTCTCTCGTCCTTCGCGCTGGAACTGCTCGCCACGCTGTCGGTGGCGCTGGTCGCGGTGACCATCGGTATGCGGCTGGTGCACGGCGACATGGACCTGTACATCGGGCTGGTCATCCTGGTGCTGGCACCGGAGGCCTACCTCCCGCTGCGGCAGGTGGGTGCCCAGTTCCACGCGGCGGCGGAAGGGCTCGCGGCGGCGGAGGAGATATTCGCGGTGCTGGAGACGCCGGTTCCGGTGTCCGGCGCGGGCGAGGTGCCTGCCGAGGCCGCCCTGGTCTTCGAAGGAGTGACGGTCCGCTACCCGGGGCGTTCGACGGACGCGCTGAGCGACATGTCGTTCACCGTGGCACCCGGAGAGACCGTCGCACTGGTCGGCCCGAGCGGAGTGGGCAAGTCGACGCTGCTGAACGTGCTGCTGGGGTTCGTGCGGCCGGCAGCGGGCCGGGTGCGGATCGGGGGAGCCGAACTCGGCGCGCTGGACCTGGAGGCATGGCGGTCACGGATCGCATGGGTTCCGCAGCGGCCGCATCTGTACGCCGGGACGATCGCCGAGAACGTACGGCTCGCCCGCCCCGACGCGGACGACGAAGCGGTACGGCGGGCCTTGCGGGACGCGGGCGCGCTGGAGTTCGTGGATGCCTTGCCGGACGGCACGGGCACCGTGCTCGGCGAGGACGGTGCCGGGCTGTCCGCCGGGCAGCGGCAGCGACTGGCGCTGGCGCGGGCGTTCCTGGCGGACCGGCCCGTGCTGTTGCTGGATGAGCCGACGGCCGCCTTGGACGGGGCGACCGAGGCGGAGGTCGTGGCCGCGGTACGACGGCTGGCCGCCGGGCGGACGGTGTTGCTGGTGGTGCACCGGCCGGCGCTGCTCTCGGCGGCGGACCGGGTGGTGAGGCTCTCCGGCGGCGAGGCCACCGGGGGACCCCGCCCCGTGGATCTGCGGCGCCTTGAGCCGGCCGACGGCAGGGCGGGCGGACGGACGGCTCTGCTGGAGAGCGACCCCGCGGAGCAGGCTGCTCCCTCCGTGCAAGGCCGCCGCGTCCGCGGGGCCTTGCACGGAGAGGGCGTTCTGCGGCGGGTGCGCGCGGACTCGGGTGCGCGGCAGGGACGGTTGGCGCTCGCTCTGCTGCTGGGGGCGCTCGCGCTCGGCAGCGCCGTGGGGCTGATGGCGACCTCCGGGTGGTTGATCTCGCGGGCCTCGCAGCAGCCGCCGGTGCTCTATCTGATGGTCGCGGTGACGGCTACCCGTGCCTTCGGGATCGGGCGGGCCGTGTTCCGGTACGGCGAGCGGCTCGTGTCGCACGACGCCGTGCTGCGGATGCTGGCCGACACCCGGGTCGCCGTGTACCGGCGCCTTGAGCGGCTCGCACCTGCCGGGCTCCGGACGACCAGGCGCGGGGACCTGCTCAGCCGGCTGGTCGCCGACGTGGACACGCTGCAGGACTACTGGCTGCGGTGGCTGTTGCCCGCCGGGGCCGCGGTGGCCGTGTCCGCCGGGGCCGTGGGGTTCACCGCCTGGCTGCTGCCCGAGGCAGGGGCCGCTCTGGCCGTGGGGCTGCTGGCGGCCGGCGCCGGTGTCCCGCTGGTGACCTCCGCCGTGGCCCGTCGCGCCGAACAGCGGCTGGCGCCCGCCCGCGGCCTGCTCGCGACCCGGGTGACCGGCCTGCTCAGCGGCACCGCCGAACTGACCGTCGCCGGGGCGCTGCCCGCCCGCACCGACGAGGTCAGACAAGCCGACGGCACGCTCACCCGGATCGCCTCGCGGGCGGCGACGGCCACCGCGCTCGGCGACGGACTGACCGCGCTGCTGACGGGCCTGACCGTCGCCGCCACGGCGCTGGTGGGTGCCCAGGGGGTCGCCGACGGCCGGCTGAGCGGGGTGGCGATGGCGGTGGTCGTGCTCACTCCGCTGGCCGCCTTCGAGGCCGTACTGGGGCTCCCGCTCGCCGTGCGGCAGCGGCAGCGGGTGCGCAGGAGCGCGGAGCGCATCTACGAGGTACTGGACGCGCCCGAGCCCGTGCGCGAGCCCGGGCGTCCACGCCAGGCGCCCGCGACGCCCTTCCCCGTCGTCCTCAAGGGCCTGTCCGCCCGCCATGACGGCCAGCGCAGGGACGCGCTCACCGGGCTCGACCTCACCCTTGACGAGGGGCGCCGGATCGCCGTGGTCGGTCCCTCCGGCTCCGGCAAGACGACCCTCGCCCAGGTCCTGCTGCGCTTCCTCGACCCGGACGCGGGTTCCTACACGTTCGGCGGCGTGGACGCGCACGCCGTGGACAGCGACGACGTACGCCGGCTCGTCGGGCTGTGTGCCCAGGACGCGCACCTCTTCGACAGTTCCGTACGCGAGAACCTGCTGCTCGCCCGCAAGGACGCCACCGAGGAGGAGCTGCGGGACGCGCTGGCCCGGGCCCGGCTGCTGGACTGGGCGGACGGGCTGCCCGACGGCCTCGATGCCCTTGTCGGCGAGCACGGGGCCCGGCTGTCCGGCGGGCAGCGGCAGCGGCTGGCGCTCGCCCGGGCACTGCTCGCGGACTTCCCGGTGCTTGTCCTCGACGAGCCCGCCGAGCATCTCGACCTGCCCACGGCGGACGCGCTCACCGCGGATCTCCTGGCCGCCACCGAGGGCCGTACGAGCGTACTCATCACCCATCGGCTGGCCGGTCTGGAGGCCGTGGACGAGGTGATCGTGCTCGACGAGGGCCGGGTGGTGCAGCGCGGACCGTACGCCGAACTGACCGCGGTGGCCGGGCCGTTGCGGGCCATGGCGGAGCGGGAAGCGGCGACGCGATCGCCGGTGGAGGCAGCCGAGGGCCTGGTGGGAGCGGCGTAGGGCCGAGCGGGAGTGCCGCACGGCGGGGGTACCCCCGCCGTACGGCACTCCGTGTCCGTCGGCTCCGTGGGTCAGCCGCGTGCGGCCAGCAGCTGTTCGATCACGACCGCGACGCCGTCCTCGTTGTTGGCGACCGTGCGGCCGGAGGCGGCGGCGATCACGTCGGGGTGGGCGTTGCCCATCGCGTACGACCGTCCGGCCCAGGTCAGCATCTCGACGTCGTTGGGCATGTCGCCGAAGGCCACGACCTCCCCGTGCGAGATGCCGCGCTCGGCGCACTCCAGGGCCAGCGTGCTGGCCTTGGAGACCCCCGGACCGCTGATCTCCAGCAGGGCACTGGGGCTGGACCGGGTGACGTTGGCACGGTCGCCGACGGCCAGGCGGGCGAGGGTCAGGAAGGCGTCGGGGTCGAGGTCGGGGTGGTAGGCGAGGATCTTGAGCACGGGCTCGCCGGCGCCCGGACCGTCGGCCGCGAGGATCTCCTCGGCGGGCAGCAGCTGGTCCGGTGTCTCCAGGTGCAGCTTGGGATAGGCGGGTTCCTGGTGGAAGCCGTACGTCTGCTCGACCGCGTACACCGTGCCGCGCGCGGCGTCGCGCAGCAGGCGCACCGCGTCCAGCGCGTTCTCCCTGGCCAGTTCGCGTACCTTCACGAAGCGGTGGGCGCCGGGGCCGCCGTGCAGGTCGACCACGGCCGCGCCGTTCCCGCAGATCGCCAGGCCATGGCCGTGGACGTGTTCGCTGACGACGTCCATCCAGCGGGCCGGGCGGCCGGTGACGAAGAAGACCTCGACACCCGCCTCCTCGGCTGCGGCCAGCGCGGCGACGGTCCTCGGGGAGACCGACTTGTCGTCGCGCAGCAGGGTGCCGTCGAGATCGGTGGCGATCAGCCGGGGCGGGGTGGCGAAGTCGGGGGTCTCGGGCTGTCGGGTCGCTGAGGTCACCGGGTCATTCTCGCGCATATGCCCGCACGCCAGTGCGGTGCTGCGCGCAGATGAGACACAGACGACTCCCGGGGTGTCAGGCCAGCTGGGCCGGGGCCTCCATGGCGATCTGCTCGAAGACCTTCTCGTCGGCCGCGAAGTCCGAGTCCGCGATGGGCCAGTGGATCACCAGTTCGGTGAAGCCCAGCTCCTGGTGGCGGCCGGCGAAGTCCACGAAGGCGTCCAGGGACGCCAGCGGACGGGCCCGGTCCGGGGTGAAGCCGGTGAGCAGGACCTTCTCCAGCGTCGACGCGTCCCGCCCGATCGCGGCGCAGGCGTCGCCGAGTTTCGCCGTCTGACCGCGCAGTGCCTCGACGGACTGCTCGGGTGTGCCGCTCTCGTACAGCTTCGGGTCACCGGTGGTCACCCAGGCCTGTCCGTGCCACGCGGCGAGCTTCAGCCCGCGCGGGCCGGTGGCGGCGACCGCGAAGGGCAGCCGGGGCCGCTGCACGCAGCCCGGGATGTCGCGCGCCTCGTGGGCCGAGTAGAACTCGCCCTCGTGCGTCACGGAGTCCTCGGTGAGCAGCCGGTCGAGCAGCGGGACGAACTCGGCGAACCGGTCGGCGCGCTCCCGCGCGGTCCACGGCTCCTGGCCCAGCGCGGTGGCGTCGAAGCCGGTGCCGCCGGCGCCGATGCCGAGCGTCACCCGGCCGCCGGAGATGTCGTCGAGGGAGATCAGCTCCTTGGCCAGCGTCACCGGGTGCCGGAAGTTGGGCGAGGTGACGAGCGTGCCCAGACGGAGCCGGTCGGTGACGGACGCTGCCGCGGTGAGCGTCGGAATCGCGCCGAACCACGGGCCGTCCCGGAAGCTGCGCCAGGACAGGTGGTCGTAGGTGTAGGCGGTGTGGAAGCCCAGTTCCTCGGCCCGTGTCCAGGCGGTACGGCCGCCCTCGTTCCAGCGGCGGTACGGCAGGATCACGGTGCTCAGACGCAGACTCATGCGTTCGAGACTAAGGGGCGCCACCGACGGCGGACGAAACGGTCACCGTGTGCGGCCGCTCAGCCACGGCGTGAGGGAGGCGACGGTGAGGTACTCCTTGTACGTGCGGTCCCCGGGCAGCGGTACGACCAGCCAGGCCGCCGGCGGGAAGCGGCGGGAGCGGACATGGGCCAGCCCGCCGAGGACGGAGCGCAGGAACGCGGGCACGTCGTCGCGCGGGACGTCGTGGAACGCGATGCCCTCCACCGTGATCAGCGCGTCGTCGTCGGGGTAGAGCCGCACGCTCACCCGGGGCAGCCCGCCGAACTCTGCGTACGCCTCGTGCGGCAGTGAACCGTCCGGATCCGCGGTGACGCCGAAGCCCGCCGCGCTGCGCCGGGAGGTCTGGTCCGCGCCGATGTCGTGGGTCACCTCGATCTCCCGGCCGCTCTCCGCGGCGATCGCGCGAAGGGCGGTCACGGCCGCCTCGGTCGTGGGGAGGTGGTCCTTGCGGTCGCCCTGGTCCATACCAGTCATCATGCAGGGTCAGTGCGGGTCGGGAAAACGCAGGTACTGCGGCGGTACGGCCCTCGTCAGCCACACGCCGTTCGCGCTGATGTGGAAGACATGGCCGGCCCGGTGCATCGCGCCCGCGTCCACGGAGAGCACGACCGGGCGCCCGCGCCGCGCGCCGACCCGGGTCGCGGTTTCGCGGTCGGCCGACAGGTGTACGTCGTGCCTGCTCATCGGGCGCAGGCCCGCGGTCCGGATCGCGTCCAGATATCGGGCCACGGTCCCGTGGTAGAGGTACGGCGGCGGGACCGCCGGGGGCAGCCCGAGTTCGACGTCGACGCTGTGGCCCTGGCTGGCGCGGATCCGGGCGCCTTCGATCGCGAAACGCTGCTTGTCGTTGGCGGCGACGACGTGGTCGAGTTCCTCACGGGTGACCGGGAAGCCGTGCGCCGCTGCCGCCGCGAGCAGCGTGTCGATCTCCACCCAGCCCGCCTCGTCGAGCGTGAGGCCGATGCGCTCAGGCTGGTGGCGCAGGTGCTTCGACAGGTACTTCGACACCTTCACGGTGCGCCGCTCGTCCCACGTCCTGTCGTTCTGTCCGATGTTCGGCTTGTCGTTCTTTCCGTCATTCGGTCTGTGGGTCTTCTTGTCATTCACGCCTCCAGGGTGCCGGGGGAGACGCGGATCACGCAGATATTTTTCGCCCCAGGTTTGATCCACAAGCAAGTCAGGTTATCCACAGGGGGAGTTGGCCACGCTGTGGACAACCGCCGGGCGATTCACGGCGTTTCGTCAAGATCGTCGGGGGGATGGTGATCTGCGGTCAGAGCGTCCAAGTGGCGTGCCCGTGACTCCCGTTCGGCGGCAAGCGTGATGAACTCGGCCACCCGCTCCGGACCAACGAGCCTTTGTACGGCCCGGATCGTGTCGGCGGGAAGGGACACCGACCGGGTCTGTTCCAGGTTCTCCGGGTGCTCCCCCGCGCCGAGCCGCCGGCGCACCTCGCGGGTCGCGAACAGGCGCATGGCCCGCGCCAGTTCGGCGTCCACGGTCTGCTGGGCGAGCGGGCGCAGACGCCGCACCAGCGAGGCCGCCTCGGCCGCCTTCGCGTCGGTGCGGTGGCGCGGGTCGTCGAGGTAGCGGGCGAAGACGTGCTCGGTGGTGAACTCCATGAAACGGGCGGCTATGTGCTCGACCTGGACCCTCAACTCCCGCAGGTGGTCGGAGACAGCGGTGAGCGGGACCCCGGCCGCGTACAACTCGGCCGCCACGGCCAGCTCCTGGGGGCTCGGCACGAGGAAGGAGTCGGGTTCGCCCGCCACCGGTTCCAGGACGCCGAGTGCCACCGCCTCTGCCACGGCCGTGTCGTCGGGGCTGCCGCCGAAGCGGGCGTCAAGGTCGGCCCGGGAGAGACGGACCGGTTGCTCGTCGGTCCAGGGGCCCTCGGCCTCGGTGACGAGACCCAGCACACCGGCCAGGCCGCGGCCGGTGTCCCAGGCGTCGAGGAGTTCCTTGATGGACGCGAGGGTGTAGCCGCGGGCGAGCAGGTCGGCGATCTGGTGGAGGCGGGTGAGGTGGACGTCTGAGTACACGTTGGCCCGGCCCCGGCGCTCGGGGCGGGGGAGCAGACCCTTGTCCTGGTAGGCGCGGACCGTACGGACGGTGGTCCCGGACCGATGGGCCAAGTCCTCGATGCGGTACGCCGTTTCGGCCGGCGGACCGGCCGTCACAGCCTGGGCTCCATCCGCGCGATCCTCCGCAGCACCCCCGGCGCCACCCGCGACAGCAACCGCGCTCCCCGTGCCTCCGGGGTCACCGGGACCACCGCCCTGTTGTGCTCCACGGCCTCCAGGATCGCCGAAGCGACCTTCTCCGGCGGGTAGTTGCGCATCCCGTAAAGGCGGGCCGAGCGCTGCCGCCTGCGCCGTTGTTCCTCCTCGTCGACCCCGGTGAAACGGGCGGTCGACGTGATGTTCGTGTTGACGATGCCGGGGCAGATCGCGGTCACGCCGATGCGGCCGGCGAGTTCGGCGCGCAGGCACTCGGACAGCATCAGGACCGCCGCTTTGGAGGTGCTGTAGGCCGGCAACGCCCGCGACGGCAGGTAGGCGGCCGCCGAGGCGACGTTCACGATGTGGCCGCCCTGGCCGCGGTCCGCCATCCGCGCGCCGAACAGGCGGCAGCCGTGGATCACTCCCCAGAGGTTGACGTCCAGGGCCTTGCGCCAGTCCTCCGTGGTCGTCGTGAGGAACGAGCCGGAGAGGCCGATGCCCGCGTTGTTGACCAGTACGTCCAGGACCCCGTACGAACGGTGGACGCGCTCGGCGAGCTTCTCCATGGCCTGTTCGTCGGAGACGTCGGCCGTCTCTGCCCACGCGCCGGCCGCGCCGATCAGCCGGGACAGCTCGGCGGTGCGGGCGGCGGCCTCCGCGTCCCGGTCCACGGCCACCACCCGGGCGCCTGCCTTTGCGAACGCGAACGCCGTGGCCCGGCCGATGCCGCTGCCCGCGCCGGTGACCAGGACCAGCTGGCCGCCGAACCGCTGGGAGTGGCGGTCGGCACGCTTCGGTTCGGTGTCCCGGCCGTCCTCGACGGAGATGACGAACTCCTCGATCCAGGCCGCCACCTGGTCCGGCCGGGTGCGCGGGATCCAGTGCTTGTCGGGCAGGGTGCGGCGGGTCAGCCGGGGTGCCCAGCGCTCCAGGTCGTCGTACAGCCGCTCGGAGAGGAACGCGTCGCCCAGGGGCGTGATGAGCTGCACGGGCGCGTGCGCGTAGGCGTCCTGGCGAGGGCGGCGCAGCCGGGGCCGTACGTTGTCGCGGTACAGCCAGGCTCCGTGTGCCGCGTCGGAGCGGAGGGAGCCGGTGGGGTAGTCCCCGGCGGGGAGATTCTCGGCCCGCCGCAGGATTCCCGGCCAGGCCCTGCCGAGCGGGCCGCGCCAGGCCAGTTCGGGGACGACGGGGGTGTGCAGCAGGTACACGTACCAGGACTTGGCGCCCTGGCCGAGGAGCTGTCCCACCCGGCGGGGGGTCGGGCGCTTGAGGCGCGCGTTGATCCAGTGTCCGAAGTGGTCGAGGGATGGCCCGGACATCGACGTGAAGGAGGCGATGCGGCCCTCGGTGCGTCCCACGGTGGCGAACTCCCAGGACTGCACGGAGCCCCAGTCGTGGCCGACCAGGTGCACCGGGCGGTCCGGGCTGACGGTGTCGATCACCGCCAGGAAGTCGTCGGTCAGCTTGGCCAGCGTGAAGCCGCCGCGCAGTGGCCGCGGTGCGGTCGAGCGGCCGTGTCCCCGGACGTCGTACAGCACCACGTGGAAGCGCTCGGCCAGGCGGGGTGCGACCTCGGACCAGACCTCCTTGCTGTCCGGGTAGCCGTGCACGAGGACGACCGTCGGTTGCGTGGGGTCGCCCAGTTCCGCCACGCACAGGCCGATGCCGCCGGTGTGCACCATGCGCTCGCGTGCGCCCTTCAGTGCCGTCACTTGTCCTCCGCCCAGCGCCGCACTCCCCCACGCTCGAACGACCTCGCGCGGGGGGACCCCCATGGCAGATCGTCGTCCAGCCAGAAGGCGCTCCGCTCGGGGTCCGGGGAGTCGGTGACCACGAGGATCTCCTCGAACTTGGCGCCGGTGCCCCGGAAGCCGAGGTGTGGTTCGACCGCCCACAGGCCCGGCTGCGGTGGGTGGTCGGAGAAGCGGTACGGCGACCACGGCGGTGACCAGCCCTCGCGGTGGCCGTGCAGGGCGTCGGCGGCGAGGCCCTTCAGGGACTGGGTGCCGAACCCGAAGAGACGGGGCGACCAGCGGCGCTGCTTCACGCGGTCCACCTTGTGGGCGATCACGCCGAACGGGTACGCGCGGTGCCGGTTGGCGTAGCCCTGGCGGACCATGAGGCGGTCCACGTCCGCGTAGATCTCGCGCAGCGGGCGCCGCTCGCGGACCTCGCGCAGGATCAGGTCCCGGTGTGCCTCCAGGTCGGCCATCAGGCGGTCCTGGACGGGGTTGGGGCCGAGCGACCCGGAGCAGCCGATGTCGGCCGTGCAGCCCTCGTGCACCGGGGCCAGGTCCAGGATGAACGGCATCCCGGGCTCCAGCCGGCGGTCGGTCGGGAAGAACTGCAGCGGTACGCGGAAGCCGGTGAACGCGGTGGCATCCCCGAACCAGGCGAAGGGGAGGTGGAACCAGTCCCGGACACCACGGGCGCGCAGCCACTCGCGCAGCATCCGCGCCGCCTCGCGCTCGGTGACGCCGGGTTCGAGCCGGGCCGCGACCGCCTCCGCGCATTCGTAGGCGAGTCGCTGCACCCGCCGGAAACCCTGGAGCTCCGTGGCACGTTCGGAGAGTACGTCCTGCACTGTCGTCGTCATCCGCCCCGTCCCCGTCGACTGCGGTACGTGTCCGTAACTTGACACTGGTGAATGTGACAGTTGTTAGAGACGACGTCAATAGGGGGTGCACGGCCTGTGGACACGTGCGCGTAGCCCTCAGGCAGGGGATCCCCTAGGGTCCCGTACTACTCCAGAGGGACGTGAAGACGGCTCTCGGGTCTGACGACCGCCCGTGGTCGAGGTCACTACCTTCGTTGGCGTGACTGTGATCGCGACCGAAAGCCTGAGCAAGCGGTTCCCCCGGGTGACCGCGCTCGACCGGCTGTCCGTGGACATCGGACCCGGTGTGACCGGACTCGTCGGAGCCAACGGCGCCGGCAAGTCCACCCTGATCAAGATCCTGCTGGGTCTGTCCCCCGCCAGCGAGGGCCGAGCCGAGGTGCTCGGCCTGGACGTGGCGACCAAGGGTGCCGCCATCCGCGAGCGGGTGGGCTACATGCCGGAGCACGACTGCCTGCCGCCCGACGTCTCGGCCACCGAGTTCGTCGTGCACATGGCCCGCATGTCCGGCCTGCCGCCCGCCGCCGCGCGCGAGCGCACCGCCGACACCCTGCGCCATGTCGGGCTCTACGAGGAGCGGTACCGCCCCATCGGCGGCTACTCGACCGGCATGAAGCAGCGCGTGAAGCTCGCCCAGGCGCTGGTGCACGACCCGCAGCTGGTCTTCCTGGACGAGCCGACCAACGGTCTCGACCCGGTGGGCCGCGACGAGATGCTCGGCCTGATCCGCCGTATCCACACCGACTTCGGTATCTCGGTCCTGGTCACCTCGCACCTGCTCGGCGAACTGGAACGCACCTGCGACCACGTGGTCGTCGTCGACGGCGGCAAGCTGCTGCGCTCCAGTTCCACCACCGACTTCACGCAGAGCACGACCACCCTCGCGATCGAGGTCACCGACAGCGACGAGCACCCCGACGGCACCCGCGCGGTGCGCGACGCGCTGCACGCGCGCGGGGTGGAGACGAACGCCGAGGGCGGCGGCCTCCCCGGCGCCGGCCACATCCTGCTGCTCACCGCCCTGGGCGAGGAGACGTACGACCTGGTCCGCGACGTCGTCGCCGACCTCGGCCTCGGCCTGGTGCGCATGGAACAGCGCCGGCACCACATCTCCGAGGTCTTCACCAGCAGCGACGAGCAGCCGAAGGAGGCGGCCGTCCATGGCGGTTGAGCAGCCTCTGGCCACCCCCGCGGGTGACCAGTCCCGAATCCACGACATCGGCTACCGCGGCTACGACGGCCCGCGCCTGGGCCGTGCCTACGCCCGCCTGTCCCTCTACTCGCAGACCCTGCGCGGCTCCTACGGCCTCGGCCGCTCGGTGAAGTCCAAGGTGCTGCCGATGCTGCTGTTCGCGGTGATGTGCGTGCCGGCGGCCATCATGGTCGCCGTCGCCGTCGCCACCAAGGCGCACGACCTGCCGGTGTCCTACACACGGTACGCGATCATCATGCAGGCCGTCATCAGCCTGTACGTCGCCTCGCAGGCACCGCAGGCGGTCTCCCGGGACCTGCGTTTCAAGACCATCCCGCTGTACTTCTCGCGGCCCATCGAGACCGCCGACTACGTCCAGGCCAAGTTCGCGGCCCTGGCCTCGGCGCTGTTCGTCCTCACCGGCGCCCCGCTGGTCGTGCTGTACGCGGGTGCCCTGCTCTCCAAGATGGACTTCGCCCACCAGAGCAAGGGGTTCGGCCAGGGACTGCTCTCGGTGGCCCTGCTGTCCCTCCTGTTCGCAGGAATCGGCCTGGTCATCGCGTCGGTCACGCCGCGCCGCGGCTTCGGCATCGCCGCCGTGATCGCCGTTCTGACCATCTCCTACGGCGCGGTCTCCACCCTCCAGGCGATCGCCGACTCCCAGGGCAGCACCGGCGCCATCCCGTGGATCGGCCTGTTCTCGCCGGTCACCCTGGTCGGCGGGCTGAGCACCGCCCTGCTCGGCGGCACCAACACCTTCCCGGGCGGCGACGGGCCCTCCCACGCCCAGGGCGTGGTGTACCTGCTCGTCATCGTCGGCCTCATCGCCGCCTGCTACGGCCTGCTGCTGCGCCGCTACAAGAAGGTGGGACTGTGACCACGCTCTCCATCGACCATGTCTCCCGCTGGTTCGGCAACGTGGTCGCCGTCAACGACATCACCATGACCATCGGCCCCGGCGTCACCGGTCTGCTCGGCCCCAACGGCGCCGGAAAGTCCACCCTCATCAACATGATGGGCGGTTTCCTCGCCCCCTCCACCGGTACGGTCACCCTCGACGGACAGCCGGTCTGGCGCAACGAGGCGATCTACCGGCACATCGGCATCGTCCCCGAGCGCGAGGCGATGTACGACTTCCTCACCGGCCGCGAGTTCGTCGTCGCCAACGCCGAGTTGCACGGCCTCGGTGCCAAGGCCGCCCAGCAGGCGCTGGCCACGGTCGAGATGGAGTACGCGCAGGACCGCAAGATCTCGACGTACTCCAAGGGCATGCGCCAGCGCGTGAAGATGGCGTCCGCCCTCGTCCACGACCCCTCGCTGCTGCTGCTCGACGAGCCCTTCAACGGCATGGACCCGCGCCAGCGCATGCAGTTGATGGACCTGCTGCGGAGGATGGGCGACGAAGGCCGCACCGTGCTGTTCTCCTCGCACATCCTCGAAGAGGTCGAACAGCTCGCCTGGCACATCGAGGTGGTGGTCGCCGGCCGGCACGCGGCCAGCGGCGACTTCCGCAAGATCCGCCGGCTGATGACCGACCGCCCGCACCGCTACCTGGTCCGCTCCAGCGACGACCGCGCCCTCGCGGCCGCGCTGATCGCCGACCCGTCGACCTCGGGCATCGAAGTCGACCTCACCGAGGGCGCGTTGCGTATCCAGGCCGTCGACTTCGGCCGCTTCACCGCCCTGCTGCCGAAGGTCGCCCGTGACCAGGGCATCCGGCTGCTCACGGTCTCGCCGTCCGACGAGTCCCTCGAATCCGTGTTCTCGTATCTGGTCGCGGCGTAGGAGGCCGAAGATGTATGACCCCACAGTCGCCCGGCTCACCTATCGAGCCCTGCTCGGCCGCCGCCGGGCCCTCATCCTGGGGGCGCTGCCCCTGCTGCTCATCGTGATCTCCGTCGTCGTCCGCGGCCTCGCCGGCGCCGACGACCAGACGGCCTCCGACCTGCTCGGCGGCCTCGCTCTCGCGACCATGGTGCCGATCATCGGCGTCATCGCGGGCACCGGGGCGATCGGCCCGGAGATCGACGACGGCTCGGTGGTGTATCTGCTGTCCAAGCCGATCAAACGGCCGACGATCATCCTGACGAAGCTGATCGTGGCGATCGCCGTGACGATGGTGTTCTCGGCCCTGCCGACGCTGGTCGCGGGCTTCGTCCTCAACGGCAACGGCCAGCAGATCGCCGTCGCCTACACGGTCGCCGCGCTGGTCGCGTCGATCGCCTACGCGGCGCTCTTCCTGCTGCTGGGCACGGTGTCCCGGCACGCGGTGGTCTTCGGTCTCGTCTACGCGCTGGTCTGGGAGGCGCTGTTCGGCTCCCTCGTCCCCGGCGCGCGCACGCTGAGCGTTCAGCAGTGGTCGCTGGCGGTCGCCCACAAGGTGACGGGCGGCGAACTGGTCACGTCCGACGTGTCCCTGACGACGGCCACCGTGCTGCTGGTCGCGGTGACGGTCCTGGCCACCTGGTACGCCGGCCAGAAGCTGCGCTCGCTGACGCTGGCGGGCGAGGAGTAGACGCCCCCTTTATTGACGAGGGCTTCACCCCTTGCCTGGCACACTGGGCAAGGGGGACGGCGGGCGGAGAGGAACGGGGATGACGGACGGTTCCGGGGACGCCGACTGGGACGGTGTCGTGCTGAACGAGGACTTCATACGCTCCGCGGAGTCGTCGGAGCCGTCCGCGCGGGCGCGGATGCTGGCGGCCAAGTGGCGTGCCGAGTCGCCCGAACCCCAGCCGTGGCGGTCGGACGAGCCGCCGGCGGGGTGGTTCTTCAGCAAGGCCCGGCGCAAGTGGTGGCGCCGGTAAGCAGTTCCTCGGCCGCGAGCCGGCGGTGGGCCGTCGTGCCCACCCGGCGGGGCGGTATATCGGCACAGCCCCGCGCCCCTGACGGGCGCTGCGGCGGGCCCTTTAAATCAGTGGCGGCCAACTCGGCCCAAGGGCACAGTTGTTGTGTCAGCCCATGAGCCGGGAGAGGAGCCGGACGATGTCCATGCACGACAGTACGTCCCGCTCCCGTCAGGGCAGCCGTCGGCGGATCGCCGTGTAGCTGCCCGGGGCGGCCGCTTCGAGCACGCGACGTCGCTCTCGCGTGGGCCGCCCACCCGGAGGATTGGCCGAGTGGTAAGGCACTGGCTTGCGCTGTGCTTCATTCAGGGCAAGTCAAGGTCGGGTCTGGAAAGCCCGCGCACGTTCGATTCGTGCATCCTCCGCGCCTCAGCCCAGCAGACGCTCCACGACCACCGCGATTCCGTCCTCCTCGTTGGAGGACGTCACCTCGTGGGCCACGGACTTGAGTTCCTCGTGCGCATTGGCCATGGCCACCCCGTACGAGGCCCACGCGAACATCGGGATGTCGTTCGGCATGTCGCCGAAGGCGATCGTGTCGGCGGACTTGAGGCCCAGCCGGCGTGCGGCCAGGGAGAGGCCGGTCGCCTTCGACAGACCCAGCGGCAGCAGCTCGACGATCCCCTCGCCGGCCATCGCCACCGTGACGAAGCCCCCGGCCCCCTGCCGTGCGGCCTCCGCCAGCTCGTCGTCGGACAGCGTCGGGTGCTGTATGTAGATCTTGTTCAGCGGGGCCGCCCAGAGGTCGGCCACGTCCATGAAGGGGGTCGACGGGAGGTGACCCGTCACCGCGTACCCCGGCCCCACCAGCACCTCGCCCTCGAGGCCGTCGCGGCTCGCGGCGAGGTACAGCGGCCCGACCTCCGCCTCGATCTTCGCCAGGGCGACCCCGGCCAGCCGGCGGTCCAGCGTCACGGACGTCAGCAGACGGTGCGACCCGGCGTCGTACAACTGCGCGCCCTGACCGCACACGGCGAGGCCGTGGTAGCCGAGGTCGTCGAGGATGTGCCGGGTCCAGGGGACCGCGCGGCCGGTGACGACGATGTGCGCGGCGCCCGCCGCGGTGGCCGCGGCGAGCGCGTCACGGGTGCGCCGCGAGATCGACTCGTCGGCGCCGAGGAGCGTTCCGTCCAGGTCGGTGGCGATGAGCCCGTAAGGGAAGCTCACCGGGACACCGGCTCCAGGACCTCCCGGCCGCCCAGGTAGGGGCGCAGTACCTCGGGGACCCGGACCGAACCGTCGGCCAGCTGGTGGTTCTCCAGGATGGCCACGATCGTGCGCGGTACGGCGCACAGCGTGCCGTTCAGCGTGGCCAGCGGCTTGACCTGCTTGCCGTCACGGACCCGGATCGACAGCCGGCGGGACTGGAACTCGGTGCAGTCCGAGGTCGACGTCAGCTCGCGGTACTTGCCCTGCGTCGGGATCCACGCCTCGCAGTCGAACTTGCGGGCGGCGGAGGAGCCGAGGTCACCGGTGGCCACGTCGATCACGCGGAACGGCAGTTCCAGCGAGCTCAGCCACTGCTTCTCCCAGGCCAGCAGGCGCTGGTGCTCCGCCTCAGAGTCGCCGGGGGCGACGTAGGAGAACATCTCGACCTTGTCGAACTGGTGGACGCGGAAGATGCCCTTGGTGTCCTTGCCGTGCGAACCCGCCTCGCGGCGGAAGCAGGGCGAGAACCCGGCGTAGCGCAGCGGGAGGCGCTCCGCGTCGATGATCTCGTCCATGTGGTATGCGGCGAGGGGCACCTCGGAAGTGCCGACCAGGTAAAGGTCGTCCTTGTCGAGGTGGTAGACGTCCTGGGCCGCCTGGCCGAGGAAGCCGGTGCCCGCCATGGACTGCGGCCGGACCAGCGCCGGGGTCAGCATCGGAGTGAAGCCGGCCTCGGTGGCCTGCGCGATCGCCGCGTTGACCAGGGCCAGCTCCAGGAGGGCGCCGACACCGGTCAGGAAGTAGAAGCGGGAGCCGGAGACCTTGGCGCCGCGCTCGACGTCGATCGCGCCCAGCAGCTGGCCCAGCTCCAGGTGGTCCTTGGGCTCGAACCCCTCGGCACCGAAGTCGCGGATCGTGCCGTGTTCCTCGAGGGTGACGAAGTCCTCCTCGCCGCCGACGGGCACGTCGGGGTGGACGAGGTTGCCGAGCCTGAGCAGCAGCTCGTGGGTCTCGGCGTCGGCGGCGTCGCGCTCGGCGTCGGCGGCCTTGACGTCGGCCTTCAGCTGCTCGGCCTGCTTCAGCAGCTCGGCCTTCTCGTCGGCGGAGGCCTTGGGGATGAGCTTGCCGAGCGACTTCTGCTCGTTGCGCAGCTCGTCGAAGCGGACGCCGGAGGACCTGCGCCGCTCGTCGGCGGAGAGGAGGGCGTCGACGAGCGCGACGTCCTCTCCACGGGCGCGCTGGGACGCGCGCACACGGTCGGGGTCCTCACGGAGCAGACGTAGGTCAATCACGGAGCCAAGGCTACCGGTGTGGGGTTGCCCCCCACTAATCACTATTGACCCGTGTTCCGAATCGCGGCTTACGTTCCGTTATGGGGGAATTGCCAAGCGTGTCAATAAAAAGTGTCTCACTCCCCGAGACGGAGCACGCGGGCGGCCTGCGGTTGACTTGATTCCCTTGTGGGGAACGGGATTTGGGGGCCTGGTTGTCCACAGGGGCCGAAGCCTTCCGGAGAGTTATCCACAGGGTGTGTGGACGAGGTGTGGACTCCGGAATTGATCACTCCGTAACTCGCGCGTGAAGAGAGGGATTCCCCGTCCAAACCTGGACAACACCCACTTTCGAGTGGAAAGGCATCGCTCCAAAAGATGAACCATGGGAAACGAGTGGACGAAGGGTGATGCGAGTGATCGCCGGCTCGTCGGTGCACTCCGGGCCGATTTGTCGACAGGGTCAGGTGCTGCTGTCGACTTGTCCCCAGGTCGAGCTGAGCGCCTGTGGATAACTCCTGTGGATAACGAAGATATGAACGTGTGGCCGGTTAGAAACGGCCGTCCTGGCAGCGCGCCACCCAGTCCGAGGCCGCCATGAACTCCTCGTCGGACGTCCCCGGTCGCGCCGGGCCCACTGCCTCGCCCGGCCTGACGTCGGCACGCGGGTACGAGCCGAGGAACCGCACCTGGCGGCAGATCCGCTTCAGCCCCATCAGGGCCTCCGCCACCCGGCGGTCGGAGATGTGCCCCTCGGCGTCGATGCAGAAGCAGTAGTTGCCGATGCCGGCTCCGGTGGGCCGGGACTGCAGCAGCATCAGGTTGATGCCCCGGGTGGCGAACTCGCCGAGCAGGTCGCGCAGCCCTCCGGGGTGGTCGTCGTTCTGCCAGAGCACGACCGAGGTCTTGTCCGCCCCGGTCGGGGCGGCGGGCCGGGCCGGACGGCCGACCAGGACGAACCGGGTCTGCGCGTTCTCCGCGTCGTGGATCTCGGTCTGCAGAGCCTCCAGGCCGTACCGCTCGGCGGCGAACTCACCGGCGAACGCGGCGTCGAACCGGCCTTCCTGCACCAGCCGGGCGCCGTCCGCGTTCGAGGCGGCGGACTCCCAGACGGCGTTGGGCAGGTGGGCCCGCAGCCAGTTGCGGACCTGCGGCTGGGCGACCGGGTGCGCGGTCACCGTCTTGATGTCGGAGAGCTTGGTGCCCGGGCGGACCAGCAGCGCGAAGGTGATCGACAGCAGCACCTCGCGGTAGATCGTCAGCGGCTCGCCCGCGACCAGCTCGTCGAGGGTGGTGGTGACCCCGCCCTCGACGGAGTTCTCGATCGGGACGAACGCGGCCTCGGCCTCGCCGCCCCGCACCGCGTCCAGCGCGGACTGCACGGAGACGTAGGGGATCAGCTCCCGGGTGGCCGACTCCGGAAGCGTGCGCAGGGCGACCTCGGTGAAGGTGCCTTCGGGGCCGAGATACGCATAGCTCGCTGGCATGTCCCTCACCCTAATGGGCGCAGGGGAGCGGGGCTCGCCCGTCCCGTCGGATCCACTCGACCGGGTGGTTTGAAACCCGGACACGCACCTGTCCGGTCGCTCAGCCCTCCAGCAGCCGCTGCCCCACGTACTCCCCGTCGGCCGCCCCGCCCGGCACCGCGAACAGTCCGCTCGCCTCGTGCCGGATGTACTGGGAGAGCGCGTCCCCGCGGTCCAGTTTCCGCTGCACCGGGACGAACCCGCGCAGCGGATCCGCCTGCCAGCAGACGAAGAGGAGCCCCGCGTCCGGCGTTCCGTCGGCGTCGATGCCGTCGTGGTAGGAGAACGGGCGCCGCAGGATGGCCGCGCCCCCGTTCTGGTCGGGCCGGGTGATCCGGGCGTGGGCGTTGATCGGGACGACGTACTCGCCGTCGGCCCTGGCCTTCTCCAGGTCCATCGCCGTCGTCTCGGTGCCCCCGGACAGCGGTGCCCCGTTCGACTTCCTGCGCCCGATGACGTCCTCCTGGGCCGCGAGCGACAGCTTCTCCCAGTCGTCGAGGAGCATGCGGATCCGGCGTACGACGGCGTAGGAGCCGTTCGCCATCCAGGCCGGGTCGTTCGAACCGGAGGCCGGCACGAAGATCCTTCTGTCGAAGTCGGACTCCGCCGGCTTCGGATTGCGCGTGCCGTCCAGCTGGCCCATGAGGTTGCGGGCCGTCATGGGGTGGGCGGTGGCGCCCGGAGTGCGGTTGAAGCCGTTCATCTGCCAGCGGACCCTGGCCGCGCTGCCCGCGTCCTTCTGGACGGCACGCAGCGCGTGGAAGGCGACCAGGGCGTCGTCGGCGCCGATCTGCACCCACAGATCCCCGTTGCTGCGCGAGGAGTCGAGGTGGTCGGAGGAGAAGTCGGGCAGCGGATCCAGGGCGGCCGGGCGCTGCTTCTCCAGGCCGGTACGGGCGAAGAAGCTGTTGCCGAAGCCGAAGGTGACGGTCAGCGACGAGGGACCGGCGTCACGGGCCACATCCGTGTCGTCCTGCGTCATCGGCTCCCCCGCCATCAGCCGCTGGGCCGTCGTCGACCAGCGGCGCAGCAGCGCGGCGGCCTCCTTCCGACCCGCGCCGGCCGCCAGGTCGAAGGCGACGAGATGGCCGCGCGCCTGGAGACCCTCGGTGATGCCGGGCTGATGTTTCCCGTGAAACATCGCCCGGTCGGAGCCCACCGAGCTGAGCGGGGTGGCCTGGGCGGGGGCGGCCGCGTAGCCGACGCCCGCGCCCGCCGCCGCGCCGAGCACGAGTCCGGTGGCCCCGGCGGTGCCGAGCAGCGCGCGCCGGCTGAGGCCCGCGGCCGGGGGAGACGACGGGCTCTCCGCGGTGACCTGGGGACGGAGGGACTGGGACGGTTCAGCCATGGTGCGGTTCAGCCGATCTGCGCGTTCTTGGAGACGGTCACCTGGTCGATGTCGGAGGTCCGTACGGTCACGGAGACCTGCCAGTCGCCGGCCATGGGGATCTGCACGCCGTCGGCGGCCCAGTGACCGGTGGTGACGTGGTCGGGGGCCACGGGGAGCGGCCCGATCTTCTTGGCGGCGAGTGTGAAGGCGACCTTCACCTCGGGGATGTCGAAGGCCCGGCCGTTGGGACGCTGGACGTAGACGTGCATCTCGTTGAGCCCCACGGTCGCCGGGTCGAGGTCGACGCGGACGACACCCTTGCCGTCCTTGCCGCCCGTGTCGAAGGACATGTCGAGGGTCAGCGCTCCCGAGGACGAGGTGGACGCCGAGGACGAGGAGGAGGACGCCGCCGCGGCGTCCTTGGCGTCCTGCTCGGTGCGGCCCGGTTCGGTCTGGGTCAGCACGGTCGTGACGGCGAGCAGGGCGACGGCGACCCCGGCCTCGGCGAGCACCGAGCGGCGCAGTCCGAACCGGTTGGGATCGGCGTCCCGGGCGCGCTTCCGCCGGGCGGCGTCCCTGGCGGCGTGCTGCCTGGCCAGCTGAGCGACGCGGTCGGGGTCCGCGGAGGTGTCGTCGGCGGAGGTGTCGTCGGCGGAGGCGTCCTTGACGGAAGCCTTGACGCCGGATGCGCCGGATACACCGGTCGGGCCCGACGTGACCGAAGCCTCCTTCGTGGCTGACGACGCCTTGACGGTCTCCCGCTTCCCCTCCGCCTCGGCCGATTCCGCCGGCGTCTCCGTCTCCGTCTCCGTGTCTGCCGCGGTGTCCGTCTCGGTGTCCGTCACGGCCGTGTGCGCGAGCCGTCCCGTCCACCGCCGGGAGATGGACGCGATGCCGACCAGGAGGGCCACCAGGGCGATCTTGACCAGCAGCAGCTGTCCGTAGGCCGTGTCGGTGAACGCCGACCAGGAGCCGAGCTGGCGCCAGGACTGGTAGACGCCGGTGCCGACCAGCGTCACCACGCTGCCGAAGGCGACGCCGGAGAAGCGCCGTACGGCGGTGGAGCCGACGGGGCTGTCGGCCGGGGCCCGGTAGAGGGCGACCAGCAGGGCGGTCAGACCGCCCAGCCAGGTGGCGACGGCGAGCAGGTGGACGACGTCGACCGGCATCGCGATGCCCGGCTGGAGCCCGGTGGAGGCGTGTTCCGCCATCGCCCAGCTCGCCGCGAGCCCGGCGGCCACGACGGTTCCGCCGATGGCGAGCCCGAAGGTCAGGTCGCGCTTCTCCGCGCCCTCCTCGCGCTTGTCGTAGGCCCCGAAGAGGACGGCGATGAACAGCGCGGCGGCCGCGAGCAGCAGCAGCCGGGAGACCAGGGCCGCGCCGGGCTTGGTCTGGAGGACCTGGCCGAGCAGGTTGAGGTCGACGACGTCGCCGAGGCTGCCGGAGGTGGTGTAGGAGCCGCGCAGGAGCAGCAGCCAGAGGGTGGCCGCGGTGAGCGTCAGCCAGCCGCCGACGACCAGCCGTTGCATGGCCTGTACGCCGGCGCCGCGCTGCCAGCAGGCGAGGACGAAGGCGGCGCCGCCGACGAGCACGATGTACCCGGCGTACGACATGTACCGCCCGAAGCCGTAGAGCCAGCCGACGACCCCGCCGCCCGCGCCCTGGTCCCCGACCGAGGCGACGGTCGCGGAGGGTGCGCCGACGGAGAAGGTGTAGGCGCCGGCGACGGGATGGCTGTCCGCCGAGACGACCTGCCAGGCGACGGTGTACGTGCCCCTGCCCAGTCCGCTCCTGAGCCGGACGCCGTAGGTCGTCCCGGTCAGGCTGTCCGGCTTGGCCAGGTCGACCCGCTTGCCCCTGGGGTCGAGGACCCGGATCGAGTCGTCGTTCAGCGACACGTTCTCGGAGAACGTGAGCGAGACCTGGTCGGGTGCCTTCGGAACCACCACCCCCTGGGCGGGGTCGCTGCCGGTCAGCGCGGCATGCGCGGAGGCCGGCCCGGCGCCGGCCAGCAGCGCGCCGGTGACGGCGAGGAACAGCAGTACCAGCGTGCGCAGGCGGGGGGTGATGGTCCGCGTCAAGGTCGGTCCCTCCCTCAGTGTCCGGTCGACGGGTTGTACGTGGCGGACTTCACCGGCATCTCGACGGTGAGCGGACCGGATTCGGCGAACTTCAGTCTCAGGGTGATCGTGTCGCCCTGTTTCGGCCGCCGCTTCAGCTTTTCGAACATCAGGTGGTTGCCACCGCTTTTGAACACGAGTTGACCGTGGGCGGGCACCTCGAAGGAGCCGACCTCCTCCATCGCACCGCCGTTGGTCTCGTGCATGGTGACCTCACCGGCGGAGTCGCTGGTGACGGACGTCAGCTCGTCGTCGGTGGCGCTCTTGTTGGTGATCGTCAGGAATCCGGCGGCCATGTCGGCGGAGACCGGCTGGGGCATGTAGGAGGCGCCGACGGAGAGTTCGGTTCCCGAGGAGCCCGCGGTGTCCGAGCCGCCGCAGCCCGCGAGGACCAGCGCGCCCGTCAGGGCTATGCCGGCCGAGGCGACGCCGGTCAGGGCGAGCCGCCGCCCGGTCGGCGCCGGGAGCTTCAGGGCCGGGCGCCTCACGGGTTCTCCCCCTTGATCAGCTTGGGGAGGTCCTTGGTGTAGTCGTCGACCGTGGCGTCCTCGTCGTAGAGGACGTATCCGCCGTCGGTCTTCGGTGAGAACGCCATGACCTGAGTGCCGTGCACCGAGACGGTCTTGCCGGTCTTCTTGTCCTTGTGGGTCGGCTCGATGGAGATGCCGATGGCGCGGGCGCCGGCCTGAATGGTGGAGAAGTCGCCGGTCAGGCCGATGAACTGAGGGTCGATACCCCTGAGCCACTTGCCGAGTTCGGCCGGGGTGTCGCGGCCGGGGTCGGTGGTGACGAACACGACCCGCAGTCCGGCCTGGTCGGCCTTGGACAGCGCCTTCTTGGCGACCGCGAGGTTGTTCATGGTCAGGGGGCAGACGTCGGGGCAGTGCGTGTAGCCGAAGTAGATGAGCGTCGGCCGGCCCTTGGTCTCGGCACGCAGGTCGTACTTCTTGCCCTGGGTGTCGGTGAGCACCAGATCGGGCTTCGCGAACGGCTGGTCCAGGACGGTCGCGGCCTTGTTCGAGGTGTCCCCGGCGACGACGGTGACGGGTGACTTGGCGTCGTCGCCGCTGCCGCAGGCGGAGAGGGCCAGAGTGGCGGCGGCGAGCAGGGCGGCCGCGGCGAACGTCTTCTTGCGCATAGGAAAATGTCCCAGATGTGAGAGATCCGGCGCGCACCGGGGGCGTACGAGAGCTACCGGGGCGTACGAGAGCTGTCGGAGCCTCGACAGCCTCGCACGGCCCCCTGTGCGCGTGACGGACGTGGAGCTCAGGCCTCGGAGCCGGTGGACCGGCGGCGGCCGGCGAGGACGCCGTAGGCGACCCCGGCCGCGCCGACCACGATGCCGACGACGCCCAGGACGCGGGCGGTGGTGTCACTGCCGCCGGAGGAGCCGGAGTCGCCGGAGGCCGTGGTCTCGGTCTTGGCCGCGGTGTCCTCGGCGGTGGTGGTCCCGTGGTGGTCGTCGGTGGCGGCGGACAGCGCGAGGGCCGGGGCCGGGTTCTCCGGTTCCTCCTGGCCCTTCTGCTGGACCTCGATCCAGCGGACGACCTCGTTGTTGGAGTACGTCTGGATCGCCTTGAAGACCAGTTCGTCGGTGTCCTCGGGCAGGGCGCCCACGGAGAGCGGGAACTTCTGGAAGTAGCCGGGCTCGATGCCCTTGTCCGCGGCGGTCCAGGTGACCTTGGTGACCGCCTCGGAGATCTTCTCGCCGTGCATCTCCAACGGCTTGGCCAGCTTGGACTTGGTGACCTCGATCTTCCAGCCGGCCATCGGCTGCGGCATGACGGAGGCGAGCGGGTGGTCGGCGGGGAAGTTGACCTCGACCTTGGTCGTCGAGGCGTTGTCGCGCTCGTTGGGGACCTTGAAGTCGATGACCGCGTAACCGCCCTTGGCGGCTGTGCCCTCGGGCTGCACGCTGACGTGGGCGAACGCGGGCGAGGAGACGGCCAGGACGGCCGTGCCCGCTACGGCGGCGACGGCCGCGGCGGAACGAGAAGCCTTCATGACACGGAAAGCCTTCATGGCAGGGAGCACTCCACTCCGAGTGAGTTCTGTCGTCTAGGGGGGCGCGCGGGCAGCCGATGCGCACGCGCGCGTGCCGCGCGACGGCGGCGGGCCCCTCCGGATCCGGACAGATCCCGGGAGTGCTCCGGTCGCGTCGCGTCAGGCGGCGAGAACGAGTACGGCGGCGGGCCGGGGCGGCCCGCGCCGGATCACGGAGTGCTGGAGTGCGACGGTGTGCGGCGCGGGCGGCTCGTCCCGGGTGCTGCGACGGCTGCGGGCGGGCGCCTCGGGTGCGGCCACGAGCCCGGCGCGCAGAGCCCGCGTCAGCGCGAGCGCCCCGCGCAGGGAACGCACGAGCGCCCCCTCGGCGACTCCGTGCGCCGACAGGTCGATCAGCCGCAGCAGCGCCAGGTCGCCCCGGCGCAGCAGCCATCCGGCGACGACGGCGGCGAGGAGGTGTCCGAGCAGCATGGGCACGGAGGGCAGCAACGAGCCGGCGGCCCCGGTGGCGTCCGCCGCACGGGCCGCGCCGTTCAGGCCCGCGGTCGGAGCCGGGACGGCGGTGCTGAGGTGCGCGTCGGAGAGGATCTTGTAGGCGTGTGCGGGGCTGAGCTGCGCCGCGCCGGCCCCGCACACCAGTCGTGCGGCCCGCTCGACCAGCGAGGCGTCACTCGCCGACATGGCCGGCATCGACGACATCGAGTTCATCGCGTTCATCGACGACATCGACATCGACATCGAGCCGCCCGGCATCGCCGCGCCGCCGTGCTGGCCGAGCCCGAACAGCGTGTGCAGCGTGGTCTGAACGACCGCGAGGAGCGCCACGATCCCCGGCAGCGTGCGGGCCCGCCCGGTGAGCGGGGCGACGAGTGCCAAGGTGCCCAGGAAGCCGGCGCCGAGCGTCCACAGCGGGACGGTCGCGCAGGACGCCAGTGTGTGCCCCGCCGCGGCCAGCACGACACAGAGCGCGGCGAACACCGCGGCCCGCAGGAGCCGCAGTCCGCTTCCGGTGCGCGCCGCGCGCGGGTGGGGGGCGTTCATGGCGCGCTCATCATCGCACTGGGCCGGTGCCCCCCATACGGCAGGTCCACAAGATTCGTTTACATGTGAAAGGGGAGAAAGAACCGGAAGATCACTCTTGTCGTGAACCACCCGCTCATACACCGAAACCTCCCGGGGCGCATCCACCGGATGGGCGTTCTCACATGAACGGAGTGCTTACACCCGCGCACGGATGGCAATAGGTATCGGTATGTCGAGCCGCGGCCAGGAGGCTGGAGCATGAGCATCTGGTGGTCACTCCATCTGCGGCGTGAGGCCGCGAGCGTTCCGCTCGCCCGGCGGCTGCTGATCGGCACGATGGAGACGGCGGGCGTCGACCCCGAGATCTCCTACGACCTCTCCGTGGCCCTCAGCGAGGCCTGTGCGAACGCGGTGGAGCACGGCGGGGCGGGCCGCCCCTCGGAGGCGTACCGGGTCACCGCCTATCTGGACGGCGAGAAGTGCCGTATCGAAGTGGCCGACTCGGGCCCGGGGCTCGGCCCCGGATTCACCCGCACCCAGGAGATCAGGCCCGCCCGACCCGACGCCGAGCACGGCAGAGGGCTCTGTCTGATCAGAGAACTGGCCGATCACGTCCACATCGGCAACAAGCCGGGCCGCGACGGCACGGTGGTCAGCTTCGACAAGATCCTCAAGTGGACCAAAGATCCTTCTCTGCTTTCGGCATGACTCTCCCCCCTGCATAACCTGCGCGCTAGGGTGCGCGCATGATTCTCGAAAAGATCAAAGAAAAGGCAATCCTGTCCGGCGTGATATTGCGTCCCATTGCCGTCGGCGATGCGGAACCGCTGTCCGCCGCGTACGTCCGCAACCGAAAGCATCTCGAACCCTGGGAGCCGGTCAGACCCGAGTCCTTCTTCACCGTCGAGGGGCAGGCCGAACGCATCGACGGCCTGCTGAGACAGGCTGCCGACGGGATCATGGTCCCCTGGGTCATGGAGGCCGCGCGGGACCGCGGGATCGTCGGCGCGATCACCCTTTCGGGAATTTCCCTGGGCCCTTTCTGCAGTTCGTACGTCGGCTATTGGGTGGCAGGCGACCAGCAGGGCCGCGGGCTGGCCAGTGCGGCCCTGGAGCGGGTCTGCGAGATCGCCCGGGACGACTTGGGACTTCACCGTATCGAGGCGTCCACCCTGATCGACAACACGACCTCGCAACGCGTGCTGAAGAAATGCGGATTCGAGACGATCGGCGATGCGCCGCAGTATCTCCACATCAACGGAAAATGGCGGGACAGCCGGCTGTTCCAGCGGGTCCTGCACGACCGCGATCCGGCCCTGTGACCACGTCGCCGGACCTCTGCGACAGCGGTGTCGGACCTCTGGGACCAGTGCTTTTCCGCCGACTTCAGTTCCCTGGGCGTTCACAGCCGGTTGCCGGCCCCTGCCCACGCCCCTGACAAACCGCCTTCCTGGCTTCGTCGGCCATGACGGGAAACCACAAAGACACGTCGATCACCCGCCGCCGCGCCCTCGTGGTCTCCGGCGGCACGGTGGCGGCCGGCGGCCTCGCGGTCGCCGGCCTCCAGTCGGCCTTCGCCGATGTGACCGAGGCCGGCACCGACGCGGAAGCCTCACCGGTGCTGCGGGCGGAGCCGGGCGCGATCGGCCGGTCCACCGAGCACTCGGTCGCACTGGCCGGTGGCGGTCACCGGGGCGCCCTGTGGGCCCTGGACCTCCTGGGCGCCGCGGCCGCCCTGGACCGCCGGGCCAAAGTCCGCGAGACCGCCGCCACGGCCCGCAGGATCGCCGCCTTCGACGACAGGGGCGCTCCCAGGCGCCCCTCCCGGGGTTCGTCGGTCTCCGCCACGTACGGCGGGCGCCACCGAGAACCAGGCCCGTCTCGACGCCCTGCTGACGGTGATGTCCACCCTGCAGGACACGGAACTCCTCCATGCCGCGGGCCCGTTCGGCCTGCGCCGCGTACAGGCGGGCGCCCCGGAGGGGACTGGAGGCGGGCGGCACGGCGACGGAGGCGGGCTCGACGGCACTCACAGCCCTCGACACCGACCTGCGCGAGCGCGGCTGGAGGCCGAGGGGCAGCGCGGGCCTGACGGCGGGCGCGCTCTTCTTGGACGCGCTGTCTGCATCGCCCCGACAGGGGCGCGGGTAACCGCGCGACCACCCCCGCTCACCCACGGAACGCAACGATGGCCGGGCACACGCTTCGGTACCCGGCCAGTCACCTCACACCGTCAGCTCTTCAGCGAAGCCATCCAGCTCTCGACCTCGTCCGACCGCCGAGGTAGCCCCGCGGACAGGTTCCGGTTCCCGTCGGCCGTCACGAGGATGTCGTCCTCGATCCGGACGCCGACCCCGCGGTACTCCTCCGGCACGGTCAGGTCGTCGGCCTGGAAGTACAGCCCCGGCTCGACGGTCAGCACCATGCCCGCTTCGAGGACGCCCTCCACGTACGTCTCGGTCCGCGCGGCGGCGCAGTCGTGGACGTCGAGGCCGAGCATGTGGCCTGTCCCGTGCAGCGTCCACCGGCGCTGCAGCCCGAGCTCCAGCACCCGCTCGACCGGCCCCTCCACGAGCCCCCACTCGACCAGCCGCTCGGCCAGCACCCGCTGTGCGGCGTCGTGGAAGTCGCGGTACTTGGCGCCCGGCTTCACCGCCGCGATGCCGGCCTCCTGGGCGTCGTACACCGCGTCGTAGACCTTCTTCTGCAGCTCGCTGTACGTGCCGTTGATCGGCAGCGTGCGTGTGACGTCGGCGGTGTAGAGGCTGTGCGTCTCCACGCCGGCGTCCAGCAGGAGCAGGTCGCCCGAGCGCACCGGACCGTCGTTGCGGACCCAGTGCAGCGTGCAGGCGTGCGGGCCGGCGGCGCAGATGGAGCCGTAGCCGATGTCGTTGCCCTCCACGCGCGCGCGGAGGAAGAACGTGCCCTCGATGTAGCGCTCGGACGTGGCCTCGGCCTTGTCGAGGACCTTCACCACGTCCTCGAAGCCGCGGACCGTGGAGTCGACGGCCTTCTGCAGCTCGCCGACCTCCCAGTCGTCCTTGACCAGCCGGGCCTCGGACAGGAAGACGCGCAGTTCCTCGTCGCGCTCGGCGGTGACCTTGTCGGTCAGTGCGGCCTCGATGCCGGTGTCGTACCCGCGCACGACCCGGACCGGGCCGGTGGCCTCGCGCAGGGTGTCGGCGAGTTCACGGACGTCGGCGGCGGGGATGCCGTAGAGAGCCTCGGACTCGGTCAGGGAGTGGCGGCGGCCCACCCACAGCTCACCCTGCCCGGAGAGCCAGAACTCACCGTTGTCGCGGTCGGAGCGGGGCAGCAGGTAGACGGTGGCCACGTGGCCGTCGTCCTTCGGCTCCAGGACGAGTACGCCGTCCTCCGTCTGGTTGCCGGTGAGGTAGACGTACTCGACCGACGCGCGGAACGGGTAGTCCGTGTCGTTGGAGCGGGTCTTCAGGTTGCCGGCCGGGATCACCAGGCGCTCGCCCGGGAAGCGGGCGGACAGCTCCGCGCGGCGGCGGGCGGTGTGCTCGGCCTGTTCGACGGGCTTGAGGTCGCGCAGCTCCGTGTCGGCCCAGCCGGACCTCATGCTCTCGGCGAGTTCGTCGGAGACACCCGGGTACAAGCCGTTCTTGCGCTGCTTCACCGGCTCTTCCGGCTCCGCTTCCGAGCCCGCCGCGTCAGCGGCCACATCTGGTACTGCCGGGTTGAGCTCGTCGGCCACGGTCATCCTCCTCGACACTGCACTGAATCCCGTCCATCGTACGGTCGTACTGAACGGTGACCCAGGGCCGGACGGTTCTCTCCCGTTTGACCTGGCCTTTCGGCTGACCGGTCAGTCAAAACGAGCCGCGAGCAGCACCACGTCCTCAGTGCTGTCCGCCGAGTCCAGCCCGCCCGGCAGCACCGTGCGCAGCACGTGGTCGGCGATCACGCCCGGGTCGTGGCGCAGCGCGCGCGGGATGCTCGCGGCCGCCGTGTGCAGCCGGGCGAAGGCGCGGTCCATGGGGTCGCCGGTGCGGTGCAGCAGCCCGTCCGTGTAGAAGAGCACGGTCTCCCCGGCCTCGGCCTCGATCTCCACGCTGGGCGCCTCCCAGCAGGCCAGCATCCCGAGCGGCGCCGAGACCGACGTCTCGGCGAACTCGGTGCGGTGCTCCCCGATCAGTAGCGGCGGGCTGTGTCCGGCCCCGGCCAGGGTCACCTTGCGCAGGGCGGGCTCGCAGTAGGCGAACAGGGCGGTGGCGGAGCGGGCCGGCTCGGTCAGCCGCAGCAGCAGTTCGAGGTCGGAGAGGACCGCGACCGGGTCCTCGCCCTCCATCACCGCGTACGCCCGCAGGGAGGCCCGCAGCCGGCCCATGGCGGCCACCGCGCTGGGCCCGGACCCGGTGACCGAGCCGACCGCGAGGCCGAGGGCGGCGTCGGGCAGCGGCAGCGCGTCGTACCAGTCGCCGCCGCCGCGCGGGCCGGTGCGGTGCCGGGCGGCGAGCTGGACGCCGGCCACCCGGGGCAGCCGGGAGGGGAGCAGCTCCTCGGCGATGGTCGCCATGCACGCGCGCGTGCGCTCGACTTCCAGCAGCCGGGCCAGGTGTTCGGCGGCGAAGCGGACGTAGAGGCCGATGAGGTGGCGCTGACGCTCGTTCGGTTCGGCCGGCTCGTCGTACAGCCACAGGACCGCGCCCAGACGGGCGGCCGCGTCGGTGGTCAGGGGGAGCGCGTAGCTGGCGGCGTAGCCGAGGCGGGCGGCGACCTCGCGGTGCCGGGGGTCGAGGCCGTCCTCGGCGAACAGGTCGGGGTGGACGATCTCGGCGGCGGTGCCGGCGTCGTACGGCAGTGCGCCGGCCGGCACGGTCTCCAGGTGCCCGAGGTCCGCGCGGCCGAGCCCGAGGCCGAGCGTGGTGTGCCGGCCGAGGCCGGCGGCGGGCTCCAGCGCCACGAGTCCGCGCCGGGCACCCACGAGTCCGGCACCGGCGCGCAGCAGTTCCTGGAGAGCGGACTCCAGTCCGTCGGTGCGGGCGAGCCGTTCGGTCAGTTCGTGCAGCGTGGTGAGGTCGGAGACCCACCCGGCCAGCCGGTCCTGGAGGAGGGTGCCGGGCGCCGGTACGGCGGGGGCCTTCGGGACGGGAGGTGCGCCCGGGGCGGGGGGAACGGGGGCGACAGTCTGTGCGGGCGTGGGGACCGTTGAATCGATTCCAGCCACTTTCGGAGGGTGGGGGGCGTTCATCGTGTCCGGCTTTCAGACCCGTGCGTATTGCTCAAAAGCATCGCAAACCCCCATGTCTTCCTGCGCCGCTAGCAGTGTCTCCACATGTACACGCACTCGTAAGGAGATGTCCAGCATTGTCCTGCCGGGATTCCTGGTGTCCGTGAGCCTTCCGGTGACTTCTCCCGGATGGCTTGCACAAAAGCAAAGTTGGCTTAAAACTGACTCGGGCAACGGTTCATTGCGGTCGACTGGCCTTGCTCCACGGAGCGTCACAGCGGTCGTGATGGGTACGTACTCGGAGAAGGCCAGGGGTGGTTGGGGATCACCCGGAACCTGGCGACGGACCCGGGCGTCTTAACCACCGACGACCGTGCCCCATCCTCCCGTGGCGGCGGCGGAGAGAAACACTCTGAACGGCAAAACGCCAGACTTCGCCACCCCCACGCCGTGGCCGTGCTTTTGATAGACGCAGTATTGGATGCGGGCGCGGCCCCCGGCTCGGCCCCTCGGGGTTCCCCTTGCCAGCGCAGGGGTGTGATGCGCCAACAGGTACGCACAGTGAAGTGATCGACACATGATGTGATGTGGTCCACGGTGTTGCCAGCGGTGCAACGGAAAGGAACGAGCGCTCATGCGCGAGATCCTCGGAAGGCGACGCAGGCTCCTGTCCAGGCGGAAAGACAAGGGGTCTGAGTTTCTCGGCGCGGCCCTGACCTTCGCTACGGAATGGCAGTGGCCCGTACTCCCCGGTGTGGCTCCGGACCCGCAGGGCCGGGCCCGCTGTGCCTGCCCCGACCCGGAGTGCACGGTGCCCGGTGCGCACCCCTTCGACCCCGGCCTGCTCGCGGCCACCACCGACGAGCGCATGGTGCGCTGGTGGTGGGGCAACCGGCCGGCCGCCCCGATCGTCCTCGCCACCGGAGCCGCCGGCGGCAAGGCGCCCTGCGCGGTCAGTCTGCCCGCGCTCGCGGCCTCCCACGCCCTCACTCTTCTCGACCGTCGCGGCATGCGTCTCGGCCCGGTGGTCGCGGCGCCCACGCGCTGGGCGCTGCTCGTCAAGCCGTACTCCATGGAGCAGCTGGGCGAGTTGCTGTACGCCAAGGACTTCGTCCCCGGCTCGCTGCGCTTCCACGGCGAGGGCGGCTATCTCGCCCTGCCGCCCTCGGAGACCGGCCAGGGCGCCATCCGCTGGGAGCGGGCCCCGCTGCCCGGCTCGGCCAAGCCCTGGGTGCCCGATGTGGAGGCCGTGGTGGACGCCGTGATCGACGCCCTCACCCGTACGGGTGTGAACGCACCCGAGTTGTAAGGGTGTCGGGCGCGAGATCACGGCTTCTCGCGCCTCGCTGGTTATCTTCCGCACATGCTGCGTAATTCTGGGGGGCGACCCCCAGACCCCCGACTACGTCTGGTCGCCCTCGCGGGCATCATGGTGTGCGCGGTCGCGCTCCCGCTGGCCGTGGCGTCCGCGGGACAGGTGGGCGACGCCGCCACCGGACACCCCGCCCGGAACGACGACGAGAAGCTGCCGGCGCCCGTCCGCTCCCCCCTGGTGCTCGGCCTGGGCCTGGCCACGGCCGCCCGTTGCGGTCCCGAACTCACCTCCCCCGGCGGAGTGGAGGCGCAGACCTGCGTGATGGCCCAGGGCGCGGACACCTGGGCGCGCACCTACTACCGCAACGCCACCGGGGCGGACCTGGAGTCCGTGCTGAGCCTCATGGGCCCGCGCGGCCGCACCGTGCAGACGCACTGCGCCGCGGACGCCGCCGACGAGCCCGCCACCTGTGAGACGCCCCGGGAGCGCACGCGGGGCACGCTGGACGCCTACACGGCCGTCGCGGAGTTCGCGGCGCGCGACGGCGACGGACCGCTGCTGTTGCGCAGCGCCAGCAACTCCGCGAACGACTCCGCGGACGGCTCGGTGAGCGGCTCCGTGGCTGACTCCGGGACCGGCTCCGAGGGCGGCGCCGGACACGAGGACGCCGGCTCGGGCGGGAGCAACTTCGGTGATTCAAACGGTAGTTGACGTATCGCTACGGTCCGTACACCGGGCTCGGGCATGAAAAGGCCCGGTTGCTGGCGACGGGGGATGCACCAGCAACCGGGCTACTGAGACGGTAACAAGAGATCGGCGGTTCGCAAATTCGGTCTCGGTCATTCGGACACGTATTTGCTTGCCATGTAGGGAAGTTGTGACGGGAGTCACCCGGGTCGGCGGGCCCGGAGCGGCTGACCGGTCGGTCAGCCGCGTCCCTCCGCCGGTCTTGATCGTCAGCTGAGCGTGACCTGCCGGTTGGTCAGTCCGCCACGGGCCCGGCGCTCGTCCGCCGTGAGCGGTGCCTCCGAGGCCAGAGCGGTCGCGAGCCGCTCGGCGAACTCGGCGGCCGGCTTCTCCACGTCCTCGGCGCCGACCCCGCTCGGCAGGTCCCAGACCGGCACGGTGAGACCGTGGGCGCGGAAGGAACCGACCAGCCGGGTCCCCTCGCCGAGGTTGGACCTGCCCGCCGCGTGCAGCCGCGCGAGAGCGTCCAGAAGCTGCTCCTCGGGATACGGCATGACCCACCGCAGATGGTTCTTCTCGGGCGTCTCGCACCAGTAGGCGGAGTCCACGCCGGTCAGCTTCACCGTCGGGATGGCGGCCGCGTTGGCCCGCTCCAGGGAGGCGGTCACCTCGGGGGTGGCGTTCGCCGCGTCCTGCACCCAGAACTCGAAGCCCTCGTGCACGACCGGCACGAACGAGCCCTCGGGGTCGAGCAGGTCCTGCAGCCGGGGGCTGTCGGCGGGGGCGCGGCGGCCCTGCACCGGGGTGCCCGGCTCGGCGGCGAGGGCGCGCTGGAGGGTGTCGGCGAGGTCGCGGCTGATGTCACCGGACGACGTGTCGTTCTGCAGGCCGAGGAGGACGGTGCCGTCCTCGCGCCGCAGCGCGGGCCACGCCATCGGCAGCACCGTCGCGAGCGTGACCGAGGGAACGCCCTCGGGCAGGCCCTCCTTGAGGGTCAGCTCGACCGTGGCGGCGGGGACCAGCTCACGCAGTGCCACCCAGTCGCCCTCGCCGGCCAGCCCCTCGAACGGGCGGTGCACCAGCTCGGTCGCCGCGTGTGCGGCCGCGCGGCCGTGGCAGGCCTTGTAGCGCCGGCCACTGCCGCAGGGGCAGGGTTCGCGGGCACCGACCACCGGAAAGTCTCCATCAGCGCCTCCGGCCCGGGCTGCATCGCTGAGCTGTGTCTGGGGTCGCTTCTTGGCCATCTGGGTGTCTCCCGGTTACGGCTCGTCTCGTACTGGCGGGAGCCTAGCCGTTCACGCCCCGGGCCACGGGTACCTGTGGACGGAGCCGCGGGGCGGGCGCCGTCGGACGGGTCGGCACGGCCGGTTCCGGGCCCGTACGCACGGGCCGGTCCAGGCCGGTCCAGGCCGGGGTTCGTGAAGGTCCGTGTCCGCCCGTGTCCGCCCGTCCGGGCCGGTGCGGTGCGGTGCGGTGCGGTGCGGTCAGTCCAGGTCCTCGAACGCCTCGGCGAAGCCCAGGCCCGCCCGCTCCGGGGCCGCGGGCGTCATGACGCGCGCGGCGAAGGCGTCGCGGTGGACCCCGACGTCCGGATCGCTCACGTCCTTGTGGACCACGACCCAGACCGTCACCTCGCCGCGGGCGTCGTCCCGGACCCCCCAGTCGTCCGCCAGGGCCGTGATGATGTTCAGCCCGCGGCCGCCGTGCGCCGTGACCGAGGGGGTCATGGGAGAGGGACGGGTCGGTCCGCCGCCGTCCGTCACCTCGACGATCAGCCTGCCGAGCGTGTCCACCTGCCAGGCGGCCCGGACGTCGCCGTCCCCGGCCAGCGCGTCACCCAGCGGACGCCCGTGCTTGCACGCATTGCTCAGAAGTTCGGAAAGGATGAGTACGGCATCATCGATGACCGATTCCGATACGCCACCGGTGCGCAGCTGATCGCGCATACGGTGCCTCGCCTTCCCCACGCCCGCAGGGCCATGGGGAACGGCCATGCTCGACGACGTGGGCACTTCCTGTGCCACCACCAACGCCACCCCCGAGACCTCCTTTGCCCCACGCCACGGTGTGGATGCCCCATCGGCCTGAACCGGAAACCGGCCAATGAATGCCCGGTGACGCACTCGCGAAGAGCGAATACGGACAGAACGCGCCGGAGCACTCCCTGTGACGGGTTCGTCGCCATGTCCCCCAGGTATGGCTACGTGTGGCTTGATTTCGATGGTGTGGCCGATACGTGAGGATGGTGTGAGTGGGCTGTGGGGTCAAGGGGTAACGGGATTCCTTACGTGACTATTTATCTGAGTCTCGGTCAGAAAGCCCGCCCCCGGCTCACCGGCCCTGCCGCCGCAGCACCGCCCCTGGCCGGTTGGTGATGATCGCGTCGATACCGAGCTCCATGCACAGATCCACGTCCTCCGGCTCGTTCACCGTCCAGACGTGCACCTGGTGGCCGTTCCGCTTCAGCCGCTCGATGTAGGAGGGGTGGTTGCGCACGATCCGGATCGAGGGGCCCGCGATCCGCACCCCGGCCGGCAGCCGGCCGTCGCGCAGCCGCGGCGAGAGGAACTGCAGCAGGTAGACCGTCGGCAGCGTCGGTGAGGCCGCCCGCACCCGTTGCAGCGACCGTGCGGAGAAGCTCATGACCCGCACCTGCGACTCGGCCGTCGTGGCCGGAGCGTCGAGGCCGAACCGCTTCAGCAGGACCATCAGCCGCTCCTCGACCTGTCCCGCCCACCGCGTGGGGTGCTTGGTCTCGATCGCCAGCTCCACCCGCCGCCCGGCATCCGCGACCAGCTCCAGCAACCGCTCCAGCGTGAGTACGGAGGTGTCCCCGCGGTCCTCGGGCCGGATCTCCCATTCGGGCTCCTCGTCCCGCCCCCGCCAGGCCGGTCCCTTCCGCCAGGCGCCGAAGTCCAGGGCGGCCAGCTCCGCGAGCTCCAGCGCCGACACCGCTCCGCGCCCGTTGGACGTACGGTTGACCCGGCGGTCGTGGACGCAGACCAGGTGGCCGTCCGCGGTCAGCCGTACGTCGCACTCCAGAGCGTCGGCGCCGTCCTCGATGGCCTTCTTGTAGGCGGCGAGGGTGTGCTCGGGGGCGTCCTCGGAGGCCCCGCGGTGGGCGACGACCTGAATGCGATGCTGTGGTGCGTGGGTCACCGCGACATGGTGCCACCGCGCGGGCGTACGTGGGGGCATCCCGGATGCAGACAAAGGGAACTTTTGTCGGACAGGCCCTATATAAAGGTTGTCGGTGTACCCACAGCAACCGCTTATGGTGCCCTGACGGCCGGTGGGAAAAGCTGACGGCATACAAAAGCACATGCTCAGCCGAATCGCGCCGGGCCGACAGCAAGCGTGAAAGAGCATGACCGAGTGCGACCGAGACGAAAAGCCGTGGACCGAGGAGAGAAGCTGTGAGCACCGAGAACGAGGGAAACCCGGTACCTCCGGCCCCGTCCGCACCTCCCGTGCCGCCGACGTCTCCCGCTGCTTCGCCGCACGCAGCCGCGTCCGACGGCGGGGAAGCGCCGACCGCTCCGATCCCGTCGGCGCCCCAGAGCGCGCCCGCGGGTGACCCCTACGCCGCACCGCGGGCCCCCGAGGGTTCCTGGCCGCCCCCGCCCCCCGCGACGCCTTCCTACGCGGACCCGGGCGCGGGTGCGGGCACCGGGGCGGCCGCCGGCGTCGGCGCGGGCTGGGGCTCGTCGTACGACCAGCAGCACCAGCAGTACCCGCACCAGCCGTTCCAGCAGCCGCAGGCCGCGCCGAAGAAGGGCGGCGGGCGCGGCGGCCTGATCGCCGCCGTCCTGGTGGCCGCGCTGGTCGCGGGCGGCATCGGCGGCGGCCTCGGCTACACCCTGGCCAAGAACAACGACGACGTGGGCTCCACGACCGTCTCCGCCTCCACGGACGGCGGCGCCACCCAGGTCAAGCGGGCCGCCGGCACCATCGCGGCGGTCGCCAACAAGGCGCTGCCCAGCACGGTCACCATCGAGGCCGAGTCCACGAGCGGCGAGGGCGGCACCGGCACCGGGTTCGTCTTCGACACCCAGGGCCACATCGTCACCAACAACCACGTGGTCGCGGACGCCCTGGACGGCGGCAAGCTGACCGCGACCTTCCCGGACGGCAAGAAGTACGACGCCGAGGTCGTCGGCCACGCACAGGGCTACGACGTCGCGGTCATCAAGCTCAAGAACCCGCCGTCGGACCTCAAGCCGCTCGCCCTCGGCAACTCGGACAACGTGGCGGTCGGCGACGAGACGATCGCGATCGGCGCTCCCTTCGGCCTGTCCAACACGGTCACCACGGGCATCATCAGCGCCAAGAACCGTCCGGTCGCCTCCAGCGACGGCAGTTCCACCAGCAAGGCGTCCTACATGAGCGCCCTGCAGACCGACGCCTCCATCAACCCGGGCAACTCCGGCGGCCCGCTGCTGAACGCCTCCGGCGCGGTGATCGGCATCAACTCCGCGATCCAGTCCTCCTCCAGCGGCGGCCTGGGCAGCACCGGGCAGTCGGGCTCGATCGGCCTCGGCTTCGCCATCCCGATCAATCAGGCCAAGTACGTGGCCCAGCAGCTGATCCGGACCGGCAAGCCGGTCTACGCGAAGATCGGCGCGTCGGTGTCCCTGGAGGACAGCAGCGCCGGCGCGCAGATCACCGACTCCGGCTCGGGCGGCGCGGCCGCGGTCGAGTCGGGCGGCCCCGCCGACAAGGCCGGCCTCAAGCCCGGTGACGTCATCACCAAGCTCGACGACTCGGTGATCGACAGCGGCCCCACCCTGATCGGCGAGATCTGGACCCACAAGCCCGGCGACAAGGTCCAGGTCACCTACAAGCGGGGCGGCTCGGAACACACGGTCGAAATGACCCTGGGCTCCCGCGTGGGCGACAACTGACCCGCACGCGCGCGTGCTGACCGGTTACTCTGTTCCCCGCGCCGATCTCGGTCGGTGCGGGGTGGGTTGCCCGAGCGGCCTAAGGGAACGGTCTTGAAAACCGTCGTGGCGCGAGCCACCGTGGGTTCAAATCCCACACCCACCGCGTTGCAGGTCAGAAGCTTGCAGGTCAGAAGGGGTGCCACTCTCCGGAGCGGCACCCCTTCCGCATGCCCCTGTCTCACCCTGATTCGTTGGTTTCCCCTCTCTGACCAGCGCCTGCGGCCAACCTGCGGTCAGGATTCACGGCCCCTCGGCGCCGCTCTCGTGCTCTGGCAGCCCCTGTTCGATCAGCGCGTTCATCCTCGCCTCTTCCCCGTCGCTGGAGAACAGCGACGCTGACCCCGGACCTGTCATCCGCTGCGCGCTGCCGGGTTCGATGGTGTCGGCGTGCTTGAGGACGGTCTGGGCGAGGAGGTCGCCCTCGATCACGTCGTCGTTCAGGTCGTCCAGACTGGCCCGGTACGCCGTGAGAGTTCCGAGCCCGGTCGCTGCGTCGAGTTGCGCGCACAGGCGGGCGAAGTCCGCCAATCGCAGGTCTGTGGGGGTCTCCGCCGCGACCGCGCGGACCTTGACCGCGAGGTCCAGGAGCGAGCCGAGGACGACGGGCAGAGCCTCTGCGTACTCCGCCCACAGTTCCGCTTCGGTGCGCCGGACCTTGGGCCGCTCCAATCGCAGTGGCAGGAGGCGTTCGGCGAGGTCGGGGCGGATGACGCCGACGTCGATGCCGGTGAGGAGCAGGGGCGGGGCAGCCGACGCGGTAGACGTCCCCGCCGGTGAACAGGGCGCGCTTGACGTTCTCGATGCCGGTGACAGTGCAGTACATCGCGTCGGACAGGTCCGGGGTCATGTGGGAGAGGTTGTCCGGGGCGGTGACCCATCCGGCCTCCGCCAGCGGTTCAGTGCCTGCCCCCAGGCGTTGGCCTTCTTTTGTCCTGGTCTTTGTCCGATGCGCCTATGGCCATTGGCGTTCACCGTTGTACGCGTACCCCGTCTGAGTTGCCGCGCGAACGCCTCCGAACGCCATAGAACGGGGACGCGGACAGTTGGAAAGCGTGTTGGGGGGCAACCCCTCACGAGTTCGAATCTCGTATCCTCCGTCATAGCTCTCACCGGGCAATACGTCGAAGGGCCCCACCTCACGGTGGGGCCCTTCGACGTTGTCCACCACTGGGTATCCACCCCGACGAGCGGCACTGCCTTCATCGTGGCGGTGGTACTCGGCGTCATCGGTGCGCTCGCCAAGGGTACGCAGTACCTGCTCATCATCGGGGTGATGGTGCTCGTCGCCGACCTTTCCTCCTCAGAGCCCCACGGGCGGTAGGGCAGCCAGAACCCGGCCCCGGAGAGGCCAAATGTAGCGTTCCCAACGAGGCAGCCCCGACTGCAGGGGGCGGCGACGGATGTAAATCGACAGGCCTGCGCTCCGACACCAATGCCACGGGAGCTGATCGCGTTTGGGGCGAATGAGTCGCGGTCTCAATCGCCGCTCAGTCCAGGGCGGTTCGTCCGCGTTCGTTGAGGCCTCGCAGGCGCTCTGTCCGGCGCATCCACGCCGCGCAGCTGACACTGATGGACGGCCGCGGACCAAGATCGGCCAACTCGTAATGCGCAGTCCCCGGCTTCTGTGGTCAGGAAACCGCGGCAAAGCAGTGGGTCCAGTCGCAGTCGTACTGCTATCTGATCTGACCAGGTGGATCACGACAGATACGCAGGCGACTCTACTGCCGTTTGGGTGATCTTCGATTACGACACGGACGGGTCGCGATCACCGGTTCGGCGACGCAGAAGAATAGCTTTACCCGCGCCAATGGGTCATGTGAGATGCGTGCGAATTGAGTACACCCACGAGATTGCGTGTAATTGCGGTTTGCGCACTTCAAGTTCGATGAGGAAGGTCCCCTGGTGGGTCGCAAAAATATCCGCATTTCTTGGCTGAAAACCTCCACCTTGGTGTCGGCGAGCACACTTGCCGTAGTGCTCAACGTCGCCCCGAGCGCTGCGGCCCTCGCCGACACGATCTACAAGACTGGAACCGAGCGCAGCGTCCGACCGCCTGGCCCCAACGGGCCCGTTTCCGCTGACCGTGACCGGGACAATGACAAGCACCGCGGGCCGAAGGGAGAGCGAGGAGAGAGGGGTCCGCAGGGTCCGTGGGGTCCGCAGGGTCCGCAGGGTCCGTGGGGTGCGCAGGGCCCGCAGGGTGCCCAGGGTGCGCAGGGCCCGCAGGGTGCGCAGGGCGATACGGGTGTCGGCGCGCAGGGTCCGCAGGGTGCGCAGGGTGCGCAGGGCGATACGGGTGTCGGCGCGCAGGGTCCGCAGGGTGCGCAGGGTTCGCAGGGCGATGCGGGTGTCGGTACGCAGGGTCCGCAGGGCACGCAGGGTGTGCAGGGCCCGCAGGGTTCGCAGGGCGATACGGGCGTCGGTACGCAGGGTCCGCAGGGTGCCCAGGGCACGCA
>NZ_JBHZAN010000013.1:0-127639 GCF_042754285.1 Streptomyces sp. NPDC059224 | reverse complement strand
GGGTGCCCAGGGCACGCAGGGTTCGCAGGGCGATACAGGTGTCGGTACGCAGGGTCCGCAGGGTGCGCAGGGCGATACGGGTGTCGGCGCGCAGGGTGCGCAGGGTTCGCAGGGCGATACGGGTGTCGGCGCGCAGGGTCCGCAGGGCACGCAGGGCACGCAGGGTTCGCAGGGCGATACGGGCGTCGGTACACAGGGTCCGCAGGGTGCCCAGGGCACGCAGGGCACGCAGGGCACGCAGGGTTCGCAGGGCGATACAGGTGTCGGCGCGCAGGGCCCGCAGGGTGCGCAGGGCACGCAGGGCGATACGGGTGTCGGTACACAGGGTCCCCAAGGCCCGCAGGGTGCCCCGGCAGCCGCTGGCACCGTTTACATCGCGGTTGCCGGCACCGCGACCCCTAATCTGTCGACGGCTTCCTGCAATCCCGGCGACGTCGCCGTCGGCGGCGGCTGGGACACCTCGGTCGATACGGTCCTCAACTATGACGGGCCAATTCCCGCCACTGCGGGTGCCGCACCCAGTGGGTGGCAGGTCGCGAGTGACTCAGGAGTTCCTCTCACTGCCTACGCGATCTGCGAGGACACGGCGTAACCGCGTGTGAGCGAAGACGCGGGGGCTCGCCGCTTCACCCGCGGACGGCTACGGCGCTGGGTCTTCGGCTTCTGAGGGCACCGTCAGCCTGTCCCGCAAGTCTGGTCAGAGGCGCAGCTGTCCCCGTCTCAGGGCCCGCGGGCGATCAACTCGGTCTTGAAAACTGTCGTGGCAGTGATGTCACCGTGGGTTCACATCCCATACCCACCGCAGCCTGGGCAAGGGGCGCTCCTCGACCAGGGGCGCCCCTTACGCGTGGGGGGCTGGACGGGCGGGCCCGGTCTGGGAAGGCTTCGGGCATGCGTTCAGCCGACTGGTATCTGACCGAAGACGTCGACGACTTCCTCGCCCGGGCCGGGGACTTCCTGCGTTCGCGTCCCGGCCCGCACGTCATGCAGCTGACCTGGGCCGAGAGGGTGCGGACGGGACGGGCCGCCTGCCAAGCCCCGGTCTTCGGGGTCCTGGGGCGGGCGGGCGAGGTCCGGGCCACCTTCTACCGATTCCCGCCCCGAGGCCTCGGCCTCTCCCCGCTCACTCCCGGGCAGGCCGACTCCCTCGCCGCCCGCCTGGCCGCCCTCGGCCACGCCGTCCCCACCGTCAGTGCGGACCACGCCACGGCCACCGCTTTCGCCGAAGCCTGGCAGCGGCACACCGGCGCGGTCCCGAAGCTCCGGGAGACGCGGCTGCGCCTGTACCGCCTCGGCACGCTCGTCCCACCGGAGCCGCCGCCCGCGGGTCGGAGCCGGGTCCTGGGCGAGCAGGACCTCGACCAAGCCATCTTCTGGTGCGGTGAGTTCGCCAAAGCCGTCGGGGAGGACGTCGCCGTCGACGCCGGAACCTGGGCCGGCACCCGCTACTCCGACAAGCGGTACACGCTCTGGGAGACCCCGGACGGCACTCCCGTCTCCGTCGCGGGCCTCAACCCGCAGATCGGCGGCCAGATCCAGGTGGACGTCGTCTACACCCCGGCCGGCCTGCGCGGTCGCGGCTACGCGGGCGCCGTCACCGCGGCGGTGAGCCGGGCCGCGCTGGCCGCGGGGGCCCGGGACGTCGTGCTGTTCGCGGACCTGTCCAACCCCACCAGCAACGCCCTCTACCAGCGTCTCGGCTATCGGGGGATCGCCGACTGGGCGGTGTACGACTTCTCGTAGAGGCGGTGAGGCCGCCTGTTCCGCCCGGTGCCCCGGAGTCGTGCGGAACCGGTGGGCTCCGGGGGACCGGGCGGCCGGTCTCAGGGGCGGTGGCCGGTCATGCGGGCCGCTGACGCGATCGTCGCGCGGGCCTCGCGTTCGGTCAGGCCGGTGTGGACGGCCGCGTCGATCAGCGGGGCCCGCAGGGCGCGGCCGATGCCGTTCTCGTAGGCGCGGCAGGCCGCCCAGAACAGGCGGGTGTTGCGCTGGCCCTCGTGGGCGGCGAGGACGAACTGGACCAGGCCCTGGCCGCGGTTGCCGACCGAGGGGTGGGTCGCGGGGTGGGGTGCTCGCGGGGGTGGCAGCAGGAGGCGGAGCAGGGACGGCGGGCAGGGGGCCGGGACCAGATGCTCGGTGCCGGGGGCGGTGGCGTAGACGCCGTGGTCGGTGCGCGAGCCGGGGCCGACCAGGTAGCCGCCCGCGCCCCGGATGTCGATGCCGGGGGCGAGCCGGCCGGCCGAGTTGGGGATCACGGCGTCCGGCGGTCCGGTCAGCCAGAGGTGGCGGCCGCCGCTGGGCGTGAGCACGACGACCGTGGCCGGGATGGTGAACAGGTGCCGGAGGGCCAGTTCGCGCAGCGCGCCGGTGGCGTCGGTTCCGGACTTCACGTCGAGGTCGACGCCGATGAGGCGGTGCGGAGGCAGCCCGCAGGCGATGCCGTAGCCGGTGGCCCAGGGAGCCGCGGCGAACAGCTCCCGGATGCGGGCCGGGTCGGTGGTGGCGTCGTACACCCCGTGGCCGGGGCGGCCGCATTCGCCGTGGCAGGGCGGTGGCGCCGGTTCCGGGTGGTCGGGGCGGAGGGATCGGTGCGGGGAGCGCAGGGCCGGGAGTTTGGTCCGGGACAGGGGGATGACGGCCAGGCCGCGCTCGGCGGCTGACAGGGCGTGTGCGAGGGCCAGCGTCGTGGCCTGCCGGTCGGTGGTGGCCATGGATCCATGTTCGTACGTCTGTTCGAAAAAAGGAAGAGGGGGCCGGGTCGACACGCCGTGAGCGGCGGCCCGGCCGGAGAAGGTGCCGGATCGGTTCTTCCCATGGGGTGCTTGATGTGGAGATGCCCGGAGTGGTCAGAACTGGGGTGGAAGTCGACCAAAGATGGCGAAAGGGGTTTATCGACTTGTCATCACGCTTGAGGGCGAATGAGGCCTTCAGGGCTGGTTCGCCGGGGATCCGGTGGGCAATTCTGATCTCGCGACGTCGATGGAAACCGCCGAGACGGTCGGCCAACTGTCCCGGAAACAGCCTTACTTGACGTACTTCCGGCCTAGCCGGGCTCTGAGAGGAAACAACATGGCAAGCATCCGTACCGCCCGCGTTCTCGCCGCCGTCTCCGCCCTCCCGCTCGCCGCCGCCCTCTTCGCCGGTGTCGCCGCCGCGGACAACGGTGCGATCGCGGGCAGCGGATCGAGCGCCAACGCGGGCGTGGCGGGCATCATCGGCAGCGGTGTCGGCCACGACAACAACGGCAACTCCTCCACCACGCAGCAGAACGCGGTGGGCAGCGGCGCCTCGAACCAGAGCAACACCGCGCAGGTCAACAGGTCCGCGTGGACGGCCCTCCAGCAGGGCAACCACAACGTTGCCGTCCACTTCACCCGACTGTGGTAGTCCCCGGCTGAGCCCTGGTGGGGTGTGCTCTGTGGGGATGCAGTGCGCCTGCGCGGCGGTACTCCGGTGCCGCCGCGCAGGCGTTTTCCGGCCTTGACAGCACACCGTATCTGACGGACAGTCAGAAACCATGCATCTGGCCCCCACCGAACGCCAGCGGCGGCTGCGCGCCGAACTCCGCGCCTATTTCGCTTCCTTGGTCCCCTCCCCTGTCCCCGAGGCGCCCGAGGAACGCCGCGCCCTGCTGCGCCGCATCGGCGCGGACGGCCTGCTCGGCCTCGGCTGGCCCGTCGAGTACGGCGGTCAAGGGCGGGGCGCCGACGAGCAGTTCGTCTTCTTCGACGAGGCGTACCGAGCCGGTGCCCCGGTCTCCATGGTCACCCTCAACACGGTCGGGCCCACGCTCATGAAGTACGGCAGCGACGCGCAGAGGGCCCGCTTCCTGCCCGGCATCCTCAGCGGCGACCTGGTCTTCGCCATCGGCTACAGCGAACCCTCCGCGGGCACCGACCTGGCCTCGCTGCGCACCCGCGCGGTGCGGGACGGCGACGGCTGGCGGATCGACGGGCAGAAGATCTTCACCTCGGGCGCCCAGCACGCCGACTGGATCTGGCTGGCCTGCCGTACCGACCCCGAGGCGCCCAGGCACCGCGGCATCTCGATCCTCCTGGTCCCCACCGACGCCCCCGGCTTCTCCTGGACCCCGATCGAGACGGTCGGCAGCCAGATCACCACGGCGACCTACTACGACGGCGTGCGCGTCCCCGCCGGCCACCTGGTCGGCGCCGAGCACGACGGCTGGTCGCTCATCACCAACCAGCTCAACCACGAGCGGGTCGCCCTCGCCGCGACCGCCATGCAGGCCGAGGACTTCTACGATGCCGCGCTCAGTGCTGCCCGCACCCCCGATCCGGTGACGGGCCGACGCCGTGTTGACGAGCCCTGGGTGCGTTTCCGGCTGGCCGAGGCGCATGCCCGGCTGGCGGCGAACCGCCTGCTCAGCTGGCGTCTGGTGGGGGACACGGGGGCGGGCCGGGTACCCCCCGCGGAGGCCAGCGGCGTGAAGTTCGCGGGAACGGAATCGGCAGTCGCGACGTATCGCATGTGTCAGGAGATCGTCGGCGAGGCGGCATGGGTCAGGTCCGGGTCGCCGGGGGCGTTCGGGGACGGCGAGCTGGAGCGGCTCAACAGGGCGGCACAGATCAACACGTTCGGGGGCGGGGTGAGCGAGGTGCAGCGGGAGATCGTCGCGACGATGCGGCTCGGGATGAGGAGGGGTGGCCGTGGCCGGGGGGACTGACGCGCTGGGGGCGCGGCTCAAGACGTACGAAGGGCTGCCGGCCTCCCGGGCGGGCGCCGGCAAGGACCCGGTCAACCTGCCCATGATCCGGCACTGGTGCGAGGTGATGGGCGACACGAATCCGGCGTACCGGGGGGCCGATGCGGTCGCCCCGCCCACCATGCTCCAGGCCTGGACGATGGGCGGCCTCTCCGGGAACACGGCGCGCACCGGCGCGTACGACGAGATGTCCGCCCTGCTCGACGAGGCGGGCTGTGTCTCGATCGTCGCCACCGACTGCGAGCAGGAGTACCTGCGCCCGCTGCGGCCGGGCGACGAACTGGTCTTCGACACGGTGATCGAGACGGTGTCCGGGCGGAAGACGACGAAGCTGGGCACGGGCTACTTCGTCACGACGCGCACGGACGTCCGGGTCGGCGCGGAGCTGGTCGGCGTCCACCGCCTGCGCGTCCTCAAGTACGCGCCCGCGGGGAGGCCGGTCAAGGCTCCGGCGCGCCCCCGCCCGGTGGTCAACCGGGACAACGCCGGCTTCTGGGAGGGCGTGGCCGAGGGCCGTCTCCTCATCCAGCGCTGCGCCGGCTGCGGCGCCCTGCGCCACCCCTGGCTGCCGGGCTGCAACGCGTGCGGCTGCCTCGACTGGGACACGGTCGAGTCGGCCGGCGACGGCACGGTCTACTCGTACGTCGTGATGCACCACCCGCCCTTCCCGGCCTTCGCCCCTCCCTACGCGGTCGGTCTGGTCGAACTCGCCGAGGGCGTACGGATGGTGAGCAACGTGGTGGGGGTGCCGTACGACAAGGTGCGGATCGGGCTGCCGGTGCGGGTGGAGTTCTGCCGGTTCGAGGACGAGGAGGGCGCGCTGACCCTGCCCGTCTTCCGGGCCGCCGACACCCTCGACACCCCCCGCACCCCTGGGGCTCTCGGCGGTCCCGGCGCTCCCGGCGGGGAGGCCTGACATGGACTTCACGCCCACCGAGGCACAGACCGAGGCCCGGGACCTGGCCGCCGGGATCTTCGCCGACCTCGCCACCCCCGAGCGGCTGCGCGCCGCCGGCACCGGCAGTGACCCGGAGCTGTGGAAGGCACTCACCGGGGCCGGGCTGGTGGCCGCGGTGGCCGAAGTGGGCCTGCTGGGGCTGGTGCTGCTCCTGGAGGAGCAGGGGCGCACCACGGCCCAGGTGCCGTACGCGGCGAGCTGTGTGTACGGGCAGCTGGCGGTAGCCGCGCACGGCACGGGCGGACAGCGGGAGCGGCTGCTGCCGGGGATCGAGGACGGGTCGGTGGTCGTCGCCGGGGCGTTTCCGGCCCAGCCGGCGGTACGGCCCACCGCGCGGGGCGGGCTGACCGGTACCGTCGCCGTCGTCCCCTGGCTGCGCGACGCGACACACGTCCTGGTCGCGGACGCCGGCCGGCGGCTCTGGCTGGTGCCGCTCGGGGCGGGCACCGGCATCGAGGAGACCGAGCTCACCGCGCCCTGGTCGGCGGGACGGCTCACCCTCCACGAGGCCCCCGCCGAGCCCCTCGGCACCGGCCCGGGGTCCGGCGAAGGCCCCGGGCACGTCGGCGCCTACGCCGACGTCCTGGCCGTCGCCCGTACCGCCTTCGCCGGGCTCCAGGCCGGTGTCTGCGCGGGCTCCCTGGCCCGGGCCGTCGCACACACCAACACCCGCGAACAGTTCGGGCGCCCGCTGGCCACCCGGCAGGCCGTGCAACTCCGGGCCGCCGACGCCCACATGGACACCGAGGCGATACGGGTGACGGCGTACGAGGCGGCCTGGCGGCGGGACGCCGGGCTGCCGTACGCGACACACGCGCTGACCGCCGCCTGGTGGGCGTCCGAGGCGGGGCAGCGGGTCGTGCACACGGGCCAGCATCTGCACGGCGGCACGGGTGCCGATGTCGGGCATCCGGTGCACCGGCACTTCCTGTGGGGACGCCAGCTGGACGCCTATCTCGGCAGCGGGAGCGAAGTGCTCCAGGAACTGGGGGAGTTGATCGCGAGTGCGGGTTGAGACGACACGGCCGGGGGTGGGCACCGAGCTGCCGCCCCTGGAGATACCGATCACGCGGACCCTGATCGTGGCCGGCGCGATCGCGTCCCGGGACTACCAGGACGTGCACCACGACGCCGAACTGGCCCACCGGAAGGGGTCGCCGGACATCTTCATGAACATCCTGACGACGAACGGCCTGGTCGGCCGGTACATCACCGACTGCTTCGGCCCGACGGCCCAGCTGCGCAAGGTCGCCATCCGGCTGGGCGCGCCCAACTACCCCGGGGACACCATGGTGTTGACCGGCAGGATCGAGGAGCTGGACGAGCAGGCGGGGACGGCGACGGTCCGGGTGCTCGGCGCGAACGGCATCGGCCACCACGTGACCGGCACCGTGACCCTCTCCTTCACCGAAGCCACGGTGACCGTCACCCTCACCGACGAGGAGGAGGCATGAGCATCCGGGACCGGGACTCGCTCGGCGGGCGGGCGGCGATCGTGGGGATCGGGGCCACCGAGTTCTCCAAGGACTCGGGACGCAGTGAGCTGCGGCTGGCGGCGGAGGCGGTGCGGGCCGCGCTGGCCGACGCGGGGCTGACCCCGGCGGACGTGGACGGGATGGTGACGTTCACGATGGACACCAGCCCGGAGATCACCGTGGCGCAGGCCTGCGGGATCGGCGAGCTGTCCTTCTTCTCCCGGGTCCACTACGGCGGCGGCGCGGCCTGTGCGACCGTCCAGCAGGCGGCGCTGGCGGTGGCGACGGGGCTGGCCGAGGTCGTCGTCTGCTACCGGGCGTTCAACGAGCGCTCGGGGCGCCGGTTCGGCTCCGGCGTGCGGCACCGGGAACCGTCGGCGGAGGGCGCGGCACTGGGCTGGGCGCTGCCGTTCGGGCTGCTCACCCCGGCGTCCTGGGTGGCGATGGCGGCACAGCGCTACCTGCACGCCTACGGGCTGACCCCGGACGCGTTCGGGCATGTGGCGGTGGTGGACCGGAAGTACGCGGCGACCAATCCCGCCGCCTACTTCCACGGCCGTCCGATCACCCTCGCCGACCACGCGGCCTCCCGCTGGATCGTCGAACCGCTCCGGCTCCTCGACTGCTGCCAGGAGACGGACGGCGGACAGGCGCTCGTCGTCACCTCGGTGGAGCGGGCGCGGGATCTGCCGCGTCCGCCGGCCGTGATCGCGGCGGCCGCGCAGGGGGCCGGCCGGGCCCAGGAGCAGATGACCAGCTTCTACCGGGACGACCTGACCGGCCTGCCCGAGACGGCCGTGGTGGCCGGACAGCTGTGGCGCACCTCGGGGCTGGCCCCGGCCGACATCGACGTGGGGATCCTGTACGACCACTTCACCCCGTTCGTGCTGATGCAGCTGGAGGAGTTCGGGTTCTGCGGGCGCGGCGAGGCGGCGGACTTCGTGGCCGAGGAGCGGCTGCCGCTGAACACACACGGGGGACAGCTCGGGGAGGCCTACCTCCACGGGATGAACGGGATAGCGGAAGGGGTGCGCCAGCTGCGCGGCGCCGGCGTGAACCAGATACCGGGCGCGGCCCGGGTCCTGGTGACGGCCGGCACGGGGGTGCCGACATCGGGGCTGGTCCTGACCTCGGACGGGTGAACAGGCGCCCCGCCGGGCGTGGTCCGGCGCCTGGGCCGTACCGCCCCCTCAGGGGTAAACCCGCAGGAGTACTGCGCCCGTACTCCACCTTCAGGAGGTGTAGCCACCCCCACCCCTACAACCTGAGGCGGACTCTCCTTCGGGACCTGCGGCCGATCCGCCGTCACGCTGTTCGCTCATAGCGTGGAGCCATGACCACACCCGTCTGCACCAGCGCTTCGGGCGCCGCTGTCTCGGCGAGGCAGACCCGGCCGTACCCGTCCTTCGCGTCGTACGTCAGGGCCCGCCAGCCCGTCCTGCTGCGCACCGCCCGCTCGTTGACCGCGAACCCGAGTGACGCGGAGGACCTGCTCCAGACCGCGCTCGCCAAGACGTACGTGGCCTGGGAGCGGATCGAGGACCATCGGGCGCTCGACGGCTATGTGCGCCGGGCCCTGCTGAACACCCGGACCTCGCAGTGGCGCAAGCGCCGGGTCGACGAGTTCGTCTGCGACGAACTGCCGGAGCCGGAGCCGGTGGGCGGCGGGGACGACCCGGCCGAGCGGCAGGCGCTGCACGACGCGATGTGGCGGGCGATCATGAAGCTGCCCGCGCGGCAGCGGGCGATGGTCGTACTGCGGTATTACGAGGACCTCAGCGAGGTGCAGACGGCCGAGGTGCTCGGGGTGTCGGTGGGCACGGTGAAGTCCGCCGTGTCGCGTGCGCTCGGCAAGCTGCGCGAGGACCCTGAGCTGGCCGTCGCCCGATAGCCGGACAGACCGGTGCCGACGGTGTCAGTTACCTCTCCCCTAGTGACATACCAAGCGGTATGTGAGCAGAATCAGCGCAGCCCCTTTACCACCGAGTAGGCAATGTCGCCCCGGGAGGACGCCGTGCTGAGCACCATGCAGGACGTACCGCTGCTGATCTCCACGATCCTGACGCACGGGTCGAGGGTTCACGGCGAGTCGCAGGTGACCACCTGGACGGGTGAGGCCGAGCCGCACCGCCGCAGCTTCGCCGAGATCGGCGCCCGCGCAGCCCAGTTGGCCCACGCCCTGCGTGACGACCTGGGTGTCCAGGACGACGACCGCGTGGCCACGCTCATGTGGAACAACGCGGAACACACCGAGGCGTACTTCGCGATCCCCTCCATGGGCGCGGTCCTGCACACGCTCAACCTGCGGCTGCCCGCCGAACAGCTGACCTGGATCGTGAACCACGCGGCCGACCGTGTCGTGATCGTCAACGGCTCGCTGCTGCCGCTGCTGGCCCCGCTGCTCCCGCGCCTCGAGCCGCTCCGGCACATCGTGGTCTCCGGCCCCGGCGACCGTTCCCTGCTGGACGGCGCGACCGTGGCGGTACACGAGTACGAGGACCTGATCGCCTCCAAGCCGGTCACGTACGACTGGCCCGAGCTGGACGAACGCCAGGCCGCCGCCATGTGCTACACCTCCGGCACCACCGGTGACCCCAAGGGCGTGGTGTACAGCCACCGTTCGATCTACCTGCACTCCATGCAGGTCAACATGACCCAGTCGATGGGCCTGACCGACCAGGACACCTCGCTGGTCGTCGTGCCCCAGTTCCACGTCAACGCCTGGGGCCTGCCGCACGCCACCTTCATGACCGGGGTCAACCTGCTGATGCCGGACCGGTTCCTCCAGCCCGCCCCGCTCGCCGCGATGATCGAGGGCGAGCGGCCCACGCACGCGGCCGCCGTCCCCACCATCTGGCAGGGCCTGCTCGGCGAACTCGCCGCCCGGCCCCGGGACGTCGCCTCGCTCACCCAGGTCACCATCGGCGGCTCGGCCTGCCCGCCCTCCCTCATGACCGCGTTCGACAAGCTGGGCATGCGGGTCTGCCACGCCTGGGGCATGACCGAGACCTCTCCGCTCGGCACGGTCTCCCGTCCGCCGGCCCACGCGGTCGGCACGGATCAGGAGTTCGCCTACCGCCTCACCCAGGGCCGCTTCCCGGCCGGTGTCGAGGGCCGGCTGACCGGCCCCGGCGGCGAACGCCTCCCCTGGGACGGCGAGTCGGCCGGCGAACTGGAGGTGCGCGGCCCCTGGATCGCGGGCGCCTACTACAACGGCCCCGACGCCGACCCGCTGCGCCCCGCCGACAAGTTCAGCGAGGACGGCTGGCTGAAGACCGGTGACGTCGGCACCATCTCCCCCGACGGCTACCTCACCCTCACCGACCGCGCCAAGGACGTCATCAAGTCCGGCGGCGAGTGGATCTCCTCGGTGGAGCTGGAGAACGCGCTGATGTCCCACCCGGACGTCGCCGAGGCCGCGGTGGTGGCCGTCCCGGACGAGAAGTGGGGCGAGCGTCCGCTGGCGACGGTGGTGCTGCGCGAGGGTTCCACGGCCACCTTCGAGACCCTGCGCGTCTTCCTCGCCGAGGAGGGCAAGATCGCCAAGTGGCAGCTGCCGGAGCGCTGGACGGTGGTGGCGTCGGTGCCGAAGACGAGCGTGGGGAAGTTCGACAAGAAGGTGCTCAGGAGGCAGTACGCCGAGGGCGAGCTGGACGTGACGAGCCTCTGACCGGCGCCGGGTTCACGGCGGGACGGGTCCACTGCGGGCGGGGAACTGCCGTCGTTCGGCCGCGGGTTGTCCGTGGCCGAACGCGCGGTTCCTCCCCCGGCCGTCGGACGGGGTACCCCAGCGCCCCGTTCGGGGCGCCGTGGTGAGCCCTAGTTCGTCCCGATCCGTGCCAGCAGATCCACGATGCGGTCCTGCACCTCGGGGCTGGTCGACCGCTCCGCGAGGAACAGCACCGTCTCACCGGACGCCAGCCTGGGCAGGTCGGCCTGGTCGACGGCCGCCGTGTACACGACCAGCGGCGTCCGGTTGAGCTGCCCGTTGGCACGAAGCCAGTCGATGATGCCGGCCTGCCCGCGGTGCACCTGCATCAGGTCCATCACCACCAGGTTCGGCCGCAGCTGCCCGGCCAGCGTCACCGCGTCCGCGTCGCTCGCCGCCCGGGCGACCTGCATCCCGCGCCGCTCCAGCGTCGCGGTCAGGGCCAGGGCGATCTCCGCGTGCTCCTCGATGAGCAGGACCCGCGGCGGATGCTGCTCGGTGTCCCGGGGCGCGAGCGCCTTCAGCAGGACGGCGGGATCGGCGCCGTAGGCCGCCTCACGCGTCGCCTGTCCCAGTCCGGCCGTGACCATCACCGGCACCTCGGCCGCCACCGCGGCCTGCCGCAGCGACTGCAGCGCGGTCCGGGTGATCGGTCCGGTCAGCGGGTCCACGAACAGCGCCGCGGGGAACGCGGCGATCTGCGCGTCGACCTCCTCACGGGAGTGCACGATCACCGGCCGGTAGCCGCGGTCGCTCAGCGCCTGCTGGGTGGTGACGTCCGGCGCGGGCCACACCAGCAGCCGGCGCGGGTTGTCCAGCGGCTCCGGGGGCAGCTCGTCGTCCATCGGCTGCGGGCGCGGCGGATCGGCGACCTCGACCGCCCCGCCCGGACCGTCCAGCGGCTCCGGGCCCTCGGCGGCGTTCACATCGGGTGCGCCTATGGCGTACGACCGTCCGGCGCCCTCGGTGGCCCCCGCGAGCCGGGACTGCCCGGTCGGTGACGGCTGGGGCAGCGGCTGGGCCGCCGGCTGGTCGGCCGGCGGATGCGGCCGGGCGGCCTGCTCGGGCTGCTGCTGGTCGTTGCGCGTGCCCAGCTTGCGGCGCCGTCCGTTGCCGCCCGGCTGGTGCGGTGGCGGGGTCGCCGTCGGCTGCTGCACCTGCGCGGCCTGCCGCGAGAACGGCACCCCCTGCCCCAGTGTCCGCACACTGAACGCCCGGCCCTGCGTGGAGTCCGGGTCGACCGGCGCGGGCGCGGCCTCGGCGGGCAACGGCTGCGCGGCACGCGCGGGTTGAGGGGCGGGCGTGGGCGCCTCGTCGGCACTGCCCGGCCACTGCTGCGGTACGGGGGCCACGGGCTGGGCCTCCGCCGGCAGCGGCTGGGCGCCGGCCGGGGCGGCTTCGGCGGCCGGAGCGGGCTGTGCCGGCACCGGTTGACCCGGGGCGGCCTGCGGAAAGGGGCTCGGCGACGGCGACGGCGCGGGTGGCTGCGGCTGCTGTGCCCGCGCCGGTACGGCGGGAATCGGCCCGCCGGGGGCGCCCGCCTGCGTGGGCACCGTCGGCACCATGGCCGGGGCGGCCTCCCCGGGCTGGCCCACGGCCCGTCGACGGCGGCCCGTCGGCGCGCTGGTGGGGTGCGGCTGCGGCGGGGTGTGGTCCTCGGCCTGGTCGTGCGACACGGCGTCGTGCCGGCCTTCCTCACCCGCCACCGCGACCGGCTCGGGGGTGCGGTCGGCCTCGGCGGGCGGCAGCGCGAAGACCGGGCGGGGGCCCGCCTGCTGCTGCTCGGCCCGCTCGGCCCGCTCGGCCGCCGCGGCGAGCGCACGGCGCCGGCGCCCGCTCGGCTGCTCCTCGTCCTCCTGCGGCGCGGTGGCCGCGGGCAGCGCCGGCGGCAGCGCCTGCAGTTCGTCGGGCTCATGCCGGGCGCGGTGACCCGCCGCCGGCGCGGGCACGCCCCGCGGCGGAACGGTGCCACCGAGGCCGGTACCCGCGGCGGCCGTACCGGCGCCCTGTTCGGCCGCCGTCACCACGGCGCCCTCGGAGACTCCGGCGAGACCCGCGTCGTCTCCGGCGCCCGCGCCGGCGTCGGCGGGACGTCCGCGCCTGCGTCCGGTACCGCCGGAGACCGGCTCCGCGCTCTCGACGCCCGGGGCGCTCTCGATCGCGGCGGGCCCGTTCTCCTGGGCCGCCGCCCCGTCGGCCCGCCGGCGCCGCCGCCCGGTCGGCTGCACGGGCGGGGCGTCGCCCTCGCCGGCCTCGCCACCGGGCACGTCGCTGTCCAGGAAGGCGTCCACGGAGGACCGCCGGGCCCGGCGCCGCCCACCGGCACCGTTGTCGTCGGCGGCCGGGATCATGGCCACCGCCGTGCCGGGCGGCGGGGCCACGGCGCCGGCGCCGCCCCCGATCGGCACCTCCAGGACGAACGCGCTGCCGCTCATGCCGGGCACCTCGTGCGTCTGCAGCACGCCGCCGTGCGCGCGGACGATGCCGCGCACGATCGGCTCGTGCACCGGGTCGCCCCCGGGGTACGGCCCGCGCACCTCGATACGGACGACCTCGCCGCGCTGTGCCGCCGCGACCACCACGGTGTTGTCCATGTAGCCGCCGGCGGAGACCGGCGCGTTGCCGGTCGCGTCGACACCCGCGACGTCCGCGACGAGATGGGCGAGGGCGACGGCGAGGCGCTGCGGATCCACCTCGGCCTCGATGGGCGGCGCGTGCACGGCGAACTGGACCCGCCCGGGCCCGATCAGCTCCACCGCCCCGTCCACACCGGCGGCGACGACGGCGTCCAGCATCACCTTCGTGCGGTTGATGTCCTCGGTCCCGGCGTCCAGCGCCTGGTAGCCGAGCACGTTGTCGATGAGCTGGGTGATGCGGGAGTAACCGGCCGAGAGGTGGTGCAGCACCTGGTTGGCCTCGGGCCACAGCTGTCCCGCGTCGTCGGCGGCGAGCGCGGCCAGTTCCCGGCGCAGTTCGTCGAGCGGGCCGCGCAGCGACTGCGCCAGCAGGGTCAGCAGCTGCTCGTGCCGCGCGTACAGGGCCTCGTAGCGGTCCTTCTCGCGCTCACCGAGAGCCGCGTACCGCTCCTCGCCGGACGCCAGCTCCTCGGCCTGCCGCTCCAGCAGCTCCTCGACCTCGGTGACGTGCTTCTGGCGCAGCGCGGTCAGGTCGGAGGCGTGCTCCTCGGAGAGCCGCTCCAGCTCCTCGGCGTGCGCCTTCTCCCGGGCGTCCTTCTCCTCGGCCAGGGTGTCGTACGGCCGCCGGTCGGTGAAGGTCATGACGGCGCCGACGAGCTGGTCGCCGTCGCGGACCGGCGCGGTCGTCAGATCGACCGGCACCTTCTTGTCGCCCTTGGCCCACAGCACCTGTCCGCGGACCCGGTGCTTGCGTCCGGAACGCAGGGTGTCGGCGAGCGGTGACTCGGCGTACGGGAAGGGTGACCCGTCGGGACGCGCGTGCAGCACCAGGTTGTGCAGTTCCTTGCCGCCGAGCTCACCGGCCCGGTAACCCAGTATCTGGGCGGCGGCCGGATTGACGAGCACGATCCGCCCGTCCGTGTCCGTGCCGACGACACCCTCGCTCGCGGCCCGCAGGATCATCTCGGTCTGCCGCTGCGAGCGGGCCAGCTCGGCCTCGGTGTCCACGGTGCCGGTCAGGTCGCGCACCACGAGCATCAGCAGCTCGTCGGCGCCGTAGCCGTAACCGTCGTACGCCTGCTGCCCGTTCTCCAGGTTGGCGCTGGTCACCTCGACGGGGAACTCGGAACCGTCCGTCCGCCGCGCGACCATGCGGGTCGGTTTGGTGCGTCCGCGCGGGTCCATGTGGTCGGGCCGTCGCATCGACCCGGGGATCAGCCGCGAGTCGAATTCGGGCAGCAGATCCAGCAGCCCTCGCCCGACCAGCGCGGTACCCGGTGCCTCGAACGCCTCCAGAGCGATCGTGTTCGCGTTGACCACGGTTCCGTTGGCGTTGACCAGCACCAACGCGTCCGGCAGCGCATCGAGTATGGCTGCGAGGCGAGCAGCGCCTCGGGATGGCCTGCTGCTCACGAGACGCTTCCTCCCTGTTACCGCACCTTGCCGACCGCTCGGGCCATCTTGCCAACCGGCCCGCGACGTGTCACGCGAGGGAGTCTAAAGGCACCGATTGCGCTCACGGCGCCGGATGAGAGGGAGGTCGCACGACGAAGTGACGGTGAACATGTGACCGACCCACTTCACCTCCGCCGTACCTGCGCGGGACTTTTACGGGAGCGGGGCTTCCGCCATGCGTCGGCTGTGCGGTCGTGCTGGCCGCGGCGTCCCGGCACCAAGCGGTTCGGCAGCGCGCCGAACGCCCAGGCGCCCAGGTCAGGCACCCAGATCGGGCAGCAGGGGCACCATGCGGTTCCAGCGGCCGATCTCGCAGCCGTTGCTGCGGTCGTAGGTCGAGTCGACCGGGCGGCCGGCCCAGCTGCCCGTGACATGGGCGGTGGCCGGGCCGCCGTAGAGCATGGTGCAGGTGGTGCCGGGGGCGACCGGGGCGAAGGCGTCGCGTCCCCAGCGGGTGTTCCGGTCGAGCGCCTGGCAGGCCCCGTTCACGTCCGGGTGACTTCCGGCGCCCGGATGGCAGGACAGCTCGTACGTCCCGGTCCGCCCGTCCCCGGCGTGCCGGACGGTGACGGTGAGGTGGTCGCCCTGGCCGGCGGCGGAAGAGGCGGGCAAGGCGGGGAGGGATCCGAGAACGGCGGCGACGGCCCCGAGGGCGCCCCGCACGGCGAAGTGAGACATGCCCTGCCCAACGCGCCGCCGGCCCGGACGTTGCGCGGCGCCCCGACCTGGGGAAGACCTTTGCCCTGCGACCCGGCTGCCTAGTACCGTGGGAGCCGATTGGTGACAGCACGCTCGACTGTGTCATCATCTGCACGCACCACTCGCGCTCGCGCGGGCGGCTGTGCTGGAGGCGTCGCCTAGTCCGGTCTATGGCGCCGCACTGCTAATGCGGTTTGGGACTTCAATCCCATCGAGGGTTCAAATCCCTCCGCCTCCGCACCTGACTCAGGGAGCCCCGACCATTCCGGTCCGGGCTCCCTGAGTCGTTCATGGCCCAGATTCGGTGTTTCCGCAGGTCACAAGGGATGCGGCTAACGGATTTCACATGGCGGCGGCAGTCATGTAATGTTCTTCCTGTCGCCGCGAGCGGGCCGGAAGGGCCGGGAACGAAGACAGAAAAACAAGAGAACAAGCACTCGTAGCTTAACGGATAGAGCATCTGACTACGGATCAGAAGGTTGCAGGTTCGAATCCTGCCGAGTGCACAGTAGACCAGAGGCCCTGTGGAGAGATCCACAGGGCCTCTGGCTTTTGCCCTGACGGCAGTGTCCGACGGCAACCGGTTCAGCGAGCGGGCGAGGGGTTCGCTCAGACACTTCGAGGACACCGGCCGGACCGTCGTCTCGTCCGGCCCGTCGCCGACACCCTCAGTCCACCTCGAGGCGGGACGGTCGAAGGTGGACCGCCTGACCGCCCCCGTGCCGTAGAGGTCAGGCCCTTCGCACCTGGCTGGAAGTTCCAGGTGCCCCGCTCCCATTCGCGGTACGCGAAGTCATCGAAACCGAGCCGGTGCAGCACGGCGCCTTCGCGGGCGGCGGCGAGTGCCGTCCAGGGTTGGGCGGGCCGGTCGGGCGTAGATGGTTCAGAGGCCGTCGAAGACCATGAACCCGGCCGCCTTCAGCGCGTGCGCGGTGGCGGCGGCCTTCTTCGGGTCACGGGTTCCTCCGCCCGGCATGGTGTTGGGGTGGAGGAAGCGGCCCGCGTACCGGTCGCAGAGAGCGGCGTGTGCGGGAGGCGTGGTGCTGTGAGTCGGTGATCCCATTCCGGTTCGGCGTTCCAGGGTCTTGATGGGGCCGGCGTCACCTGTCTCTTCCGGGGCTTCGTGGTCCCGCCTCCGCCGGGGCACTCTCCTCCACCAGGCCAGACAAATGGGCAGGCATCCCGGAGCCCGAGTCCGTGATGAGTCGGTGCTGTCACATCATCAGGACCCCAGAGACGACGGTGTGTTGTGTCGACACGGTGCTGAACCCATGGTCCGAGCAAGCCGTCGGGCATCCCCACTGGCAGGCGACGCCATGCCGTCGCAACTCTTTCGGCCTCATTACGGCTCTTCTGCGTGTGGGAGCAATTTATTGAGGTAAGTGAGGTTATGCCTTGATTACATGCGATGTGTTGCGAGCTCGGTGGCAGCCATCCGACCGAGCCGCCTCAAGCGCTCGGAAGCCTGGCGACCGCGTTCAACGATGACAAGAAAGGACTGGTCGATGGCAGTGGATGCCACCCCTCCGCTCCCCCCGGCAGACGCCGAAGGCTGAGATTCAGAGCGACTGTCGTCACGCTGCCCGCGGTCGCGTTGCTGATGTCGATCACGTTGATCTCGAACCTCGCGAGCGCAGCTGAGGCCCCGGTGGGGCTCGGAACCGACCTGAGCTACGCGGTCTTGGCCGGTTCAGCGGTCACGAATACGGGCCCCACGGTCGTCAACGGCGACCTGGGAGTCAGTCCCGGCTCCTCGGTGACGGGCTTCCCGCCCGGAATCGTGAACGGGGTGCAGCATGTCGCCGATGCCGCCGCCGCTCAGGCCCAGTCCGATCTGACCACTGCCTACAACGACGCGGCCGGCAGAACACCGACCACCATCCTGACCTCCCCGGGCGACATCGGCGGACTCACGCTGACGCCGGGCGTCTACAAGGCTTCGTCGTCGCTGAACCTCACCGGGACGGTCACTCTTGACGCCCAGGGTGACCCCAACGCCGTCTTCATCTTCCAGATCGGCTCCACTCTGATCACGGCGCCGGCGAGCAATGTCCTGCTGGTCAACGGGGCACAGGCCTGCAACGTGTTCTGGCAGGTGGGGAGCTCGGCCACCCTTGACACGAACTCCTTCTTCAAGGGCAACATTCTGGCCCTGACGTCCATCACGGTGAATACCAACGCCGCGGTCGAGGGTCGGGCGCTGGCGCGTAATGGCGCGGTCACCTTGGACAGCAACGTGATCACGAGGGCGGTCTGCATGACGGGCCCGCCCGGTCCGTCCGGGCCTCCTGGGCCGTCTGGGCCTCCTGGGCCGTCCGGGCCTCCCGGTCCGTCCGGATCTCCTGGGCCGTCTGGGCCTCCTGGGCCGTCCGGGCCTCCCGGTCCGTCCGGATCTCCTGGGCCGTCTGGGCCTCCCGGGCCGTCCGGGCCTCCCGGTCCGTCCGGATCTCCTGGGCCGTCTGGGCCTCCCGGGCCGTCCGGGCCTCCTGGACCGTCCGGGCCCCCTGGGCCGACCAAGTCCCCCAAGCCTCCCAAGCCGACCAAGACCCCTAAGCCTCCCAAGCCGACCAAGACCCCCAAGCCGACCAAGACCCCCAAGCCGACCAAGTCCCCCAAGCCTGGCCACGAGGGTGGTTGGAGCTAGGGCGACGGCCACACGGGCTGGAAGAGCACCACAAGTGTTGCGGTTCTGGCCCCGGCGCGGTTGCGTCGGGGCCATGCTGTCGGCACACAGGGCGAGTGGCCCGGGGAGCCGGTCGTGCGCGCCGCGAGCAGTGGCCTTGACGCGTGGAAGAAAGCCGGCGGACCCCGTGTGACCACGACCCCCGATCAGAAGGTTGCGGGTTCGAATCCTGCCGAGTGCACACAGGTGAGAGGCCCCGGAGAGATCCGGGGCCTCTTGCGTTTCCGGGATGTGCGGCGGCCGCGGTGAGGGCCGGCTCAGGTGTTGGGGCGCTTGCCGTGGTTGGCCTTCTTCTTCTTGCGGGCGCGCCGCTTGTTCGCTCGCTTGGCCATGGTGCATACCTCCCCGATTCGGGATCTTCCACCCTCGGTCAGTCTAGATTCGGCCCGGGGTGCCCGCATCGGGGGTGCCGCGGACACCTCTCCCGCGCACCGGCCCCCCAGAACGCTGTCCGCCGTCCGTTCCGGATTTCTCTGACTATTATCAGAGAATGGAGCGAGAGCAGATCGATGCCGTGCGCAGGTTCAACCGGGTGGTCACGCAGCGGGTCGGTGCTCTGGACGACGCGTATCTGTCGCGGGACCGTTCGCTCGGCCTGTCGCGCCTTCTGTGGGAGATCGAGCCCGACGGATCCGAGGTGCGCGTTCTCCGCTCGCGACTGGGTCTGGACTCCGGCTATCTGAGCCGGCAGCTGCGGCGACTGGAGTCGGACGGCCTGGTGACCACGGACCCGGACCCGCAGGACGGACGGGTGCGGAAGGTACGGCTGACCGGCGCCGGCATCGCGGAGCGGGCGGTGCTGGACCGTGCGTCGGACGGGCTCGCGGAGTCGGTCCTCGGTCCTCTGACCGATGGTCAGCGGGCGCGCCTGGTGACGGCGATGGCGGAGGTGGGGCGGCTGCTGCTGGCCTCACAGGTGCGGATCGAGATCACGAGCCCGCGCGACCCCGACGCCCGGTACTGCCTGCGTTCCTATTTCGAGGAACTGGGACGGCGCTTCGACACAGGCTTCGACCCCGCCCGGAGCCTGTCGGCGAGCGACGAGGAGATGACGCTGCCGGACGGGCTGCTGCTGGTGGCGAGCGCGCAGGGCAATCCGGTGGGGTGCGGGGCGCTCAAGCTCCACCCCCGGACGCGGATCGCCGAGGTGAAGCGGATGTGGACGTCCCCGGACGTGCGCGGCCTCGGCCTCGGCCGCCGCATCATCGAGCGGCTCGCGGACGAGGCGGTCGACCGCGGGATGAAGACGCTACGGCTGGAGACGAACCGCACGCTCGCGGAGGCCAGACGCCTCTACGAGACCGCGGGATTCGTGGAGGTCGAGGCCTTCAGCGCGGAGCAGTACGCCGACCACTGGTTCGAGCGGGACCTCGAACGCTGACGGGAGCGGCCCGGTCCCCGTGGGCAAGGCAGCCGAAAAGAAAAGCAGTCTGGGATATACGAACCTGATTGGGCCGGAAACGCCAGGTCAGCGGCATGATGTGCGGGTTCGCTTGTGGATCTGTGCCGACAACCACAGCGAAACGGGCCACGCGTAGGCTCATACTGAGCCATGACAAAGCCTGCGGCGCCGAAGCGCCATCTGCCCACCAGCCCCTTCAAGGCCCCGGTCGCGCCGGCCCCCAAGCACTTCTCCGTGGGCGACCAGGTCACTCATGACGTGTACGGACTCGGCCGGGTGATCGGTGTCGAGGACGGAACCGCGGCGCTCGTGGACTTCGGCTCGGCGCAAATGCGGATCCTGAGCCCGTACGCCAAGATGACCAAGCTGTAGGACCGCTGTGCCCGGTCACGGCACGCCAGGTCCCGTCAGGGACCTGTAACGAAAGGCAGACCTCTCATCGACTCGACGTCGCTGTTCTCCGCCGTGGAAGGGCAACCCCGCCGCTCCACCGCAGTATCGCCGCCTCCGACGATCAAGCCCTTCCAGGCCCCGGACTTCGGAGAGGACGAGATCCCCTGGTCCGAGGTCGCGCAGGAGCCCGACCAGGGCACGCCTGCGGCCCGCTCCAAGGCTGCGTAGCACCGACAGCAAAGGCCCCGGGTTCGTCCGGGGCCTTTGGCGTTGCGGGGGGCGGCGAAGTGACCGCCTGTTTCCGGCCTGCGAGGGGTGGCCGGGGCGGACCGTGAGGTAGGTCCACCCGGTCCATGTGCTGCCGGTCCGGGTGCCCATGGACGGCGGCCACTGCAGCTGCGTCCGGGCCGTCGGCGTGAGCGTCGTGGCGGTGGTCACCGTGCGTGCCGCGTAGCGGTGGTCACCGGCGAACGAGGCGCTCAGGACGGTGTTCCGGGTGATCTTGTACGACGCCGCGACCGGGAGGTGGGCCGTGGCTCACGCCGTGGCGGGGACGCCGGTGCGGCCGCGGAGGGTCCGGCCGCGCAGGACGATGATGCCCAGCCGGACGACGACCTCGCTGACGGCCATGAGGACCAGGGCGGCGACCCATGCCTGTGCGCTGGTGATGTCGTGGGCGGCCGAGAAGCGGGCTATGCGGGTCTCGCCGGAGGAGTGCGAGGTCCAGACCGCGAAGCCCAGCCGGAAGCCCATGCTGAGTACCCACAGGGCCGCCGCGCCCAGGGTCGCCTTGACCCGTACGTGCCCGTCCGCGAAGCGGACCCGGGTGAGCAGGCCGCCGGCCACGCCGCAGGCGATGCCGATCCCGGCGAACGCCCCTGTGAGGACGAGGTCGTTGCCCGCTGTCGGGATGTCGTGCAGGTAGCTGGTCGCCACCCAGGTGATCAGTCCCAGCGGCAGCAGCAGCCTGAAGGCCGTCAGCCTCTCCTCCCGCATCTGCCTGATGACCACGAGGATGAGTGCCACATCGATGATCCAGTCCGAAATCGTCATGCCTCGACTATCCGGTTCCGGACCCGTCCGGCACGTGGACCCATGGGTGGAAGCAGGGTGGAAAACGGGTGGATGCGGCTGCTCTACCCGGGGGAGGACAGCCGTTGCAGGGATTCGTGGGCGAGGCTCGTCGCGCGGGTGAACCAGTCGGTGAGGGTGGCCAGTTCGTCGGGTGTGTAGTCGGCGAAGAGATCGGTGAGGCGTCGGTAGTGGTCGGCGTACACCGTTCCGACGCGGCTGACCGCGTCCGGGACCGCGGCCACCCGGACCCGGCGGCGGTCGTCGGGATCGGGGCGCCGGGTCACGTAGCCCGCGCGTTCCAGGCGGTTGAGGATGCCCGTCACCGCGCCCGTCGTCACATGGGCCCGGGCGGCCAGGTCGCCCGCGGTCAGCAGGTCCTCGCCCGCCTCCAGGACGAAGCCGAAACAGGTGAGGTCGGTGACGCTGACTCCGAGCCGCCGGGCGAGCTCCTGCTGGCCGATCAGATGGGCCGCGATGAGGTGGTCCATCGCGGACAGCGCGCGGGCGGGGTCCGCGGGCGGTCGCGGCTTGCCGTGCATGGGCGTTCCCGATTCCTTGGAGATGCGCCGGTCCTCTGGCGAATTCCCTTAGCCCGTGAGAGATATAGGGGGTAAATTTCTAAGCCAGTGAGAGAGTCTAGTCGTCCTCACGCCGGACGCCGTGTCTGCGCCGCCGGTGAAGTCACCGCTGCCTAGGAAGGGGAGGCGGGTCAGTGAGTCTGCACGATGAAGGTCACACGGTCGCAGGGTGGACGGGTACCGCGATCGCGACCGCGGGAAGCGGTCTGCTGGGGTGGGGGGTGTGTGCCGTCTCGGTCCCGGCCCTGGTCGCAGGGGGCGCGGTGACCGCCGTGAGCGTCCTGGTCACCTGGTATCTGCACCTCGCGGGCTGGGGCAAGCCGCCCGGCCCCCGGCCCCGGGCGCGGTGGGCCCTCGGCGCCCGGGACACCGGCGCACGCGACGGCCACCCCGGATGCGTGGGGTGCCGGCTCGCGGGCCGGGGGCGGCGTGCCGGGTCGGTTCTCGAACCGATGGCCACCGCGGGGGAGGCCGATCCGGCGACCGCCCGAGCAGGGGGCTGACCGGGAGCCGGCATTCGACGCCGGGCCCCGCTCGGCCCTGCTCGGCCCCACCCCGCTCCACCCGGCCCGCCCCGCTCCGCCCGTGTTGTCAGTGCCGACCTCTACGCTCGTGAGCGATGGCACAGGTGTGGAGATGTTCGGGGCTGCGGTGGTCGGACGACGGGCCCGTGCTGATGTGGAGCGGCGGGCGGCGCAGTGTGCTCGGGCCGGGCAGGCGCGTCGCCTTCCGTACGGCCGGCGGAGGCGGGGCGCGGGAGTGCGTGGGGGCGCGCGGGCACCCCTGCGCGGTCCGCGCGTCCGTGTCCGGGCGGAGTACCGGCGCGCGCTGCGAGGAGTGTGCCCGACTGGACCGGGCCCACTCGGTGGCCGCCGACGGCATCGCCGACGACCCGCGGCCGTACCACGTGTATCTCGCGTGGTTCGGGCCCGGGATGGTCAAGGTCGGGATCACCGCCGTCGAGCGCGGGCCGGCGCGGCTGCTGGAACAGGGGGCCGTGTGCTTCAGCTGGCTGGGCGCCGGGCCGCTGATGGCCGCGCGGCGGGCCGAGGAGCTGTTGCGGGCCGCGCTCAAGGTGCCCGACCGGATCCCCTACGGCGCCAAGCGCGTCGTACGGGCCGCTCTGCCCGGGAGTGACACCGAGCGGGCCGCCGAAGTCGTCGTGGCGCACGCGCGGGCGCTGGCGCTCGGGGCGTGGCCGGAGGCGCTCGTGCCCGAGCCCTGCCAAGTCGTGGACCATGTCCGGGTGTTCGGGCTGGACGCGGCGCCCGCCGCCGTCGGTGAGGTGGTCGAGCTGGTCCCGGGCGGTGTGGTCAGCGGTGAACTCGTCGCGGCCGCCGGCCCGGATCTGCATCTCGCCACCCGGCGAGGCGTCGTCGTCCTTGACACGCGCTTGCTGCCCGGGTGGGAGCTGGCCGCCGCCGGAGCGGAGGACGAGGGTGAAATGAGCGTGCCCGTACGCGAGTTCACGGCACCCCAGGAGGGGCTGTTCTGAACCGCGGCGGACACCCGGAACGGACCTGCCGAGGACCGCCGGGAGTAGTCCGGCAGGCGCTGCGCGGGCCGCCCCGTTACGCTCTCATCAGCGGTTCGCCGAGGTCTCGTCGGCGGGCCGGGACGCACACCGGACGTACACGGTCCGTACAGCCCGGAGGGCGGGCACGGGCACGGTTCCGTGCGTGGGCGAGGGGGATTCCCAGGCGTTCCCTGAGAGGTACCTGTGTGTTTCTCAGGGAAAACACAGATTACCGAAAGCGTGTTCTCACAGGACCCCGACAAGGTGTCCACCATGACCACGACCTCGCCCCAGGGGCGCACCGAACTGCTGAGGCCGGACGGGAGCCCCGTCCGAGTGCTTGTGGTGGACGACGAGCTGTCGATCACCGAACTCCTTTCCATGGCCCTGCGTTACGAGGGCTGGCAGATCAGGAGCGCGGGTGACGGCACGGGTGCCGTCCAGACCGCCCGGGAGTTCCGGCCCGACGCCGTCGTCCTCGACATGATGCTCCCCGACATGGACGGCCTCGCCGTTCTCGGTCGCCTGCGGCGCGAACTGCCCGACGTGCCGGTGCTGTTCCTCACCGCGAAGGACGCGGTGGAGGACCGGATCGCCGGTCTCACCGCGGGCGGCGACGACTACGTCACCAAACCCTTCAGCCTCGAAGAGGTCGTGGCGCGGCTGCGCGGACTGATCCGCCGCTCGGGCGCCGCCGACCGCCGGTCGGAGTCGGTGCTCGTCGTCGGCGACCTCACCCTGGACGAGGACAGCCACGAGGTCTCGCGGGCGGGTGAGTCGATCCACCTCACCGCCACCGAGTTCGAGCTGTTGCGCTTCCTGATGCGCAACCCGCGGCGCGTGCTGAGCAAGGCCCAGATCCTGGACCGTGTGTGGTCCTACGACTTCGGCGGACAGGCCAATGTGGTCGAGCTCTACATCTCGTACCTGCGCAGGAAGATAGACGCAGGCCGGGAGCCGATGATCCACACCCGGCGTGGGGCCGGTTATCTGATCAAGCCCGCCGTGTCATGAGCGGGCGACGACGGCCGCGGGCGCAGAAGCGACGAGTAGGTCAGCCGCGCACCCTGCGGACCCGGCTCGTCGTCGTGTCCGTGACCCTGATCGCCGTGGTCTGCGCGGTGATCGGGACCGTCACCACCCTGGTGCTGCGCGACCATCTGTACGGGCAGCTGAACGGCAACCTGCGCGAGGTCGCGCTGCGCGCGGCCGGCGGACCCGTGGGCGGCTTCGACGGCAAGGGCGACCCCCCGGGCGGCGACGTCCCCGCCCTCAAGCCGAAGCAGACGAAGGGCCTCGGCGACTTCGTCACCCAGGGGCCGCAGCCGCAGCGGACCGTCGCGGCCCAGGTCGAGAACGGGTCGATCACCAGCGGCAAGGTCGGCGCCAAGGAGAACAACTCCGCCGGCTTCACCCAGATGACCCCCGAGGATCTCGACGAGGCCCAGATCAAGGCCCTCGGTTCCGTCTCCCAGGACCAGCGGGCGCACACGGTCGGCCTCCCGGGCCTCGGCACCTACCAGGTCCAGTACGTCGTGGGCAACAACGGCACCTTCTACGTCGGCATCCCGACCTCCGACGTGGACGGCACGATCAACACCCTGATCATCGTCGAGATCAGCCTCACCCTCTCCGGTCTGATCGCCGCCTGCCTCGCCGGCACCGTCATGGTCGGCGTGGCGACCCGGCCGCTGCGCAGGGTCGCCAGCACCGCCACCCGCGTCTCCGAACTCCCCCTGCACACCGGCGAGGTCAACCTCAGCGAGCGGGTCCCGGAGACGGAGTGCGACCCGCACACCGAGGTCGGCCAGGTCGGCGCCGCGCTCAACCGCATGCTCAACCACGTGCACGGCGCCCTGCACGCCCGCCAGCAGAGCGAGATGCGGGTACGGCAGTTCGTCGCCGACGCCAGCCACGAGCTGCGCACCCCGCTCGCCTCCATCCGCGGCTACGCCGAACTGACCCGGCGGGGCCGGGAGGAGGTCGGGCCCGACACCCGGCACGCCCTCGGCCGTATCGAGTCCGAGGCCGGCCGGATGACCCTCCTGGTCGAGGACCTGCTGCTGCTCGCCCGGCTGGACGCGGGCCGCCCGCTGCAGTTCGAGCACACCGACCTCATCCCGCTCGTCGTCGACACCATCAGCGACTCGCGCGCGGCCGGCATGGACCACAACTGGCGCCTCGACCTGCCCGACGAACCGGCCCTGGTGGCCGCCGACTCGGCCCGGATCCAGCAGGTGCTGGTCAACCTGCTCGGCAACGCGCGCAAGCACACCCCGCCGGGGACCATCGTCACCGCCCGCATCCAGCGCCGCGGGCCCTGGCTGTGCGTGGACGTCGAGGACAACGGGCAGGGCATTCCGCCGGAGTTCCTGCCGCACGTCTTCGAGCGGTTCGCGCGCGGCGACTCCGCGCGGTCGCGGTCCAGCGGGTCCACCGGTCTGGGGCTCGCCATCGTGCAGGCCGTCGCGTCCGCGCACGGCGGTGCCGTCACCGTGGACAGCGTCCCCGGCTGCACGGTGTTCACCCTCTACCTGCCCGCGCTCGCCCCCGCGGCCCCGCAGCCGGACCCCGAAACGAACTGGCAATCGCACTCACAGGCACAGCACAGTGCCACCACATGGGTGCAACAGGGCGCCTGACCAGAGTCGTTCCCATGCGAACCGACTCTTCTCCCGGCACCCTGCCGGCGCGGGAGCACCTCCCGGCCGGAGTCGCCGGCACGCCTGTCCTGGACGTAGTGATCCCCGTCTGCAACGAGGAGAAGGACCTCGGCCCATGCGTCATCAGACTGCATGACCACCTCAAGCGCACCTTCCCGTACGCGTTCCGCATCACCGTCGCGGACAACGCGTCCACGGACACCACTCCACAGGTGGCGGGGCGACTTGAGGCGGAGCTGGCCGAGGTCACGTCGTTCCGGCTGGAGCAGAAGGGCCGCGGACGTGCGCTGCGGACCGTCTGGTCGGCCTCGGACGCACCGATCCTCGCCTACATGGACGTGGACCTGTCGACCGACCTGAACGCGCTGCTGCCCCTGGTGGCGCCGCTCATCTCCGGCCACTCCGACCTGGCGATCGGTTCCCGGCTGGCCCGCTCGTCACGCGTGGTGCGCGGCGCCAAGCGGGAGTTCATCAGCCGCTCGTACAACCTGATCCTGCGCGGCTCACTGCAGGCCCGCTTCTCGGACGCGCAGTGCGGCTTCAAGGCGATCCGGCGCGATGTCGCGCGGGTGCTGCTGCCGATGGTCGAGGACACCGGCTGGTTCTTCGACACCGAGATGCTGGTGATCGCCGAGCGCGCGGGCCTGCGCATCCACGAGGTGCCGGTCGACTGGGTCGACGACCCGGACTCGACGGTGCACATCGTGAAGACGGCCACCGACGACCTCAGGGGCGTGTGGCGGGTCGGCAAGGCGCTGGCCACCGGTTCGCTGCCGCTGGACCGGATCGCCCGCCCGTTCGGCGACGACCCGCGCGACCGCGACATCCAGGACGTGCCGAAGGGGCTGGCCCGTCAGCTCGTCGGCTTCTGCGTGGTCGGCGCGCTGTCGACCCTCTTCTACCTGGTCCTCTACAGCCTCTTCCGGGAGTTCTCCGGTTCGCAGACCGCCAACGCGCTCGCGCTGCTGGTGTCGGCGGTGGCCAACACGGCCGCCAACCGGCGCCTGACCTTCGGGGTGCGCGGCCGGGGCGGGGCGGTCCGGCACCAGGCGCAGGGCCTGGTCGTCTTCGGTATCGGCCTGGCGCTGACCAGCGGTTCGCTCGCCGCCCTGAACGCGGCGAGCAGCGACCCCGCGCACTCCACCGAACTGGCGGTACTGGTCGCCGCCAACCTCGCCGCGACCGTTCTGCGCTTCCTGCTCTTCCGCGCCTGGGTCTTCCCGGACCTGGACGGCGGCCGGGAGGCCTCCTCCACGGTGCTGGCCGGGCACAACCCGTCGTCACCGACGTACACCGCGGTCCCCGGCGGACACCAGCCGCAGGGTCCGCTCCCGCAGCGGCCGGCGCACCCGCCCTACGCCCAGGGCGCCGGCACGACCACCCGGCTCCGCGCCGGCGAAGCCGCGGACGGCACCTGGAGGGACGCCACCGTGCAGGTGCAGCCGGTGCGCCCCCATGACACCGATCCGGGGGGTCCCCGATGAGCAGCACCCACACCGGCCGTCCGACCGCCGCGGGGGGCCCGTCCCCCGAAGCCCCCTCGGTGCCCCGGCACGCGCCGGACGTCCAGGACGTTCCCGCCGGGCCGGTGCCGCGGCCGGGCTCGGGCGAGCCCAGGCAGCCCTTCGCCCGCGGACTGTGGCGCGGCCGCCCCGAGGACCCCCGCTGGGCGCGCCCGGCCTTCCTCGGCCTGCTGCTCGTCACCGCGGTGCTCTACTTCTACGACCTGAGCGCGAACGGGTACTCCAACTCCTTCTACTCGGCCGCCGTCCAGGCGGGCACCAAGAGCTGGAAGGCGATGTTCTTCGGCTCGCTGGACGCGGGCGACGCGATCACCGTCGACAAGCCCTCGGCGTTCCTGTGGCCGATGGAGATCGCGGCCCGGATCTTCGGCCTGAACTCCTGGACGATCCTCGGCCCCGAGGTCCTCATGGGCGTCGCCGCGGTCGCGGTCGTGTACGCCTCCGTGCGGCGCCGGTTCAGCCCCGCGGCCGGTCTGGTCGCGGGCGCCGTGCTCGCGCTCACCCCGGTCGCGGCGCTGATGTTCCGGTTCGACAACCCGGACGCGATGCTGGCCCTGCTGATGGCGCTGGCCTGCTACTTCGTGGTCCGCGCGGTCGAGGACGGCAAGACGAAGTGGCTGGTGCGGGCGGGCGTGGCGATCGGGTTCGCCTTCCTCGCCAAGACCCTGCAGGCCTTCCTGATCCTGCCCCCGCTGGCCTTCGTGTACGCGGCGGTCGGCCCGCACACGCTGCGGAAGCGGACCGGCCAGTTGGCGCTCGCGACCGGCGCGCTGATCGTCTCGGGCGGCTGGTGGGTGGCGGTCGTCGAGCTGTGGCCGGCCTCCTCCCGCCCCTACATCGGCGGTTCGCAGGACAACAGTTTCCTGTCGCTGACCTTCGGCTACAACGGCCTCGGCCGCCTCAGCGGCGACGAGACCGGCAGCGTCGGCGGCGGTGGCGGCGGCACCGGCTCCGGGCAGTGGGGTGCCACCGGCTGGGACCGGATGTTCGGCTCCGAGATCGGCGGCCAGATCTCCTGGCTGCTCCCGGCCGCGCTGATCCTGCTGGTCGCGGGCCTGGTGGCGACGCGCCGGCTGCGCCGGACCTCGGTGACCCGGGCCTCGTTCCTGGTCTGGGGCGGCTCGCTGCTGATCACCATGGTGGTCTTCAGCTACATGGCGGGCATCTTCCACCAGTACTACACGGTCGCCCTCGCCCCCTACCTCGCCGCCGTGACCGGCATGGGCGCGGGGCTGCTGTGGGAGAAGCGCGCCGAGCTGTGGGCGTCGATCACCCTCGCCGCCGCCGTGGTCTCGGCCGCGGTCTGGGGGTACGTGCTCCTCGACCGCACCTCCGCCTACCTGCCCTGGCTGAAGTGGCTGGTGCTGGTCGGCGGTCTGACCGCCGCGCTCGGTCTGGTCTTCGCCGCCCGGATCAGCCGCCGGCTCGCCCTCGGGGCGGCGGCGGTGGGCCTGGTGGCCGCGCTGGCGGGCCCGACGGCGTACACCCTCAGCACGGTCGGCTCCGCGCACACCGGCTCCATCCCGACGGCGGGTCCGGCGGGCGCGAGCATGATGGGCTTCGGCGGGGGTGGCGGTCCCGGCGGCGGTCCCGGCGGCGGCCGTGGCGGCTTCGGCCAGGGCGGCCCGAACCAGCAGGGCCAGAACGGCTTCCCGGGTGGGGGCAACGGCACCGGCGGCTTCCCCGGAGGTGGCACGGGCGGCGGCATGCCGGGCCGGAACCAGCAGGGCCAGGGCCAGAACGGCAACGGCACCACGCAGAACGGCAACGGTTTCCCGGGCGGCGTCCGGACGGGCGAAGGCGGCGGCATGGGCGGCGGCGCAGGAGTCGGCGGCCTGCTGAACGGCGCGACCGTCAGCCCCGAGGCCAAGAGGCTCCTGCAGAAGGACGCGTCCGAGTACACCTGGGTCGCGGCGGCCATCGGCGCCCAGAACGCGGCGAGCTACCAGCTGGCCACCGACGACTCGGTGATGGCGATCGGCGGCTTCAACGGCACCGACCCGTCCCCGACGCCGGCCCAGTTCAAGAAGTACGTGGCGGACGGCAGGATCCACTACTTCGTCTCCTCCGGCACCGGCGTCGGCGCGGGTGGCAGCAGCAGCGGCGCGTCCGCGCAGATCACCGCGTGGGTCGAGAAGAACTTCAAGAAGGTGACGGTCGGTTCGTCCACCTTCTACGACCTGACGCAGCAGGCGAGCGCAGGCTGACAGCGGCCCGGGAATCAAGTTGTACGCCGTACAGGAATCCTCCTGCGGTGTACAACATGACTTCTCGGGGGCCACCCTCAGCACCGGCTGATCCTCGGTGTGATCTGTCTGGCGCAGCTCACCGTGCTGCTCGACAACACCGTTCTGAACGTGGCCATCCCCTCCCTCACCCGGGAGCTGCACGCGGCCACCGCGGACATCCAGTGGATGATCAACGCGTACTCGCTCATGCGGTCCGGCCTGCTGCTCACCGCGGGCAGCGCGGCCGACCGCTACGGCCGCAGGAGGACGCTGATCACGGGACCCGTCCTGTTCGGCGCGGGCTCGCCGGCCGCGGGCCTGGCCGGCTCCGCGGCCCAACCGGTCGCCGCACGGGCCGGCATGGGCGTGGGCGGCGCACTGCTGCTCACCACGACCCTGGCCGTGGTGATGCAGATCTTCGCCCGGGACGAACAGCCCAAGGCCATCGGCGTCTGGAGCGCCGTCAACGCGCTGGGCTTCGCGGCCGGGCCGCTGATCGGCGGGTTCGTGCTCGACCACTTCTGGTGGGGCGCGGTCTTCCTGATCAACCTCCCGGTCGCGGCCCTGGCCCTGGTGGCGGTCGTCGTCCTGGTCCCCGAGTCGAAGAACCCGCAGGGCGACCGCCCCGACCTCCTCGGCGCGCTGCTCTCCACGATCGGCATGGCCGCACTGGTCTTCGCGGTCGTCTCCGGCCCCTCGCACGGCTGGACGCCGGCGCGGGTACTGGGCGCGGCGGCCGTGGCGGCGGCCCTGTCCCTGTTCGCGTACTGGGAGAACCGGATCCCCACCCGATGCTCGGCCCCCACTTCTTCCGTGACCGCCGCTTCACGGGTGCCGTCGCGGGCGCGGTGCTCATCACCTTCGGCATGGGCGGCGCGCTCTTCCTGCTCACCCAGCACCTGCAGTTCGTCCTCGGTTACGGCCCGTTGGAGGCCGGCCTGCGCACGGCGCCGCTCGCGCTCACGGTCGCCGCCCTCGACTTCTCGGGCCTGTCGGCCAGGTGGGCGGCCAGGCTGGGTACGCCGGTGGCGGTAGCCCTGGGGATGCTGCTGATGTCGCTCGGGCTGGTCTCCATCGCCGTACTCGATTCGAGCGGGTACGGCGGCACGCTGCTCGGTCTGCTGCTGATCGGAGCGGGGTGCGCGATCGCCAACCCGGCCATGGCGCACGCCGTCACGAGCGCGATCCCTCCGGAGAGGGCCGGGGTGGGCGCCGGGATCAACGGCACGCTGGCGGAGTTCGGGAACGGGCGGCTGGGGGTGGCCGTGCTGGGCGCGGTGCTGACCTCCTGGGTGGCGTCGGGGAAGTCGCTGTCGGCGGGGCTCGGGGCCGGGCAGTTGGTGGGCGCGGTCGCCGTGGTGACCGGGGGGTTCGTGGCGGCGGGGCTGCTCAGGAAGGCGGAGAGGGATGTCGCCTGGGGGGTGTTGCGGCCGTAGCATCGTCGGAAGTGATCGTCGAGGAGGAGGCCGCGATGGCGCGGGCCAGTGTGTGGCTGGGGGAGAAGGCCGGCAAGGGCAGTCGTAGCGGTCAGCCGTCCGGTCTCGACCGGGCCCGCATCACCTCCGCCACCGTCCGGCTCCTGGACTCCGACGGGCTCGACAAGTTCTCCATGCGGCGGCTGGCGGCCGAGCTCAAGGTGACCGCCATGTCCGTGTACTGGTACGTCGACACCAAGGACGACCTGCTGGAACTCGCCCTCGACGCGGCCTTCGGCGAACTGCGCCTGCCGGAGCCGGCCGACGACGGCTGGCGGGACCAACTACGGGCGCTGGCCACGGAGTACCGCGCGCTGCTGGTCCGCCACCCCTGGCTCTCCCCGCTGGCCGGCCGCTACCTGAACATCGGCCCGCACTCGCTGGCCTTCTCCCGGGCGGTCCAGCAGGTCGTCCGCCGCGCCGGCCTGCCCGCACACGGGGTGACCGGCGCGATCTCGGCCGTCTTCCAGTTCGTCTACGGCTACGGCACCATCGAGGGGCACTTCGCCGAGCGGGTGGCGGCGGCCGGCATGACCGCGGACGAGTACTTCAACACCGCGATGACCGCGGTGACCGAGGTCCCGGGCCCGGCCGCCATCATCGAGGAATCGGCGGACCTCAGGGCGGCCAGGGGCGGCGACACGGTCGCCGAGATGCTGGACAGGGACTTCACCTTCGCCCTGGACCTGCTGATCGCGGGAATCGAGGCGAAGGTGACTCGCTAGGCCTCCGGCGTGGCCAGCCGCGCCGGGAAACCGCCGGTGGCCACCGGACCCCACCTCTCCGGGGTGACCCGGATGATCGACTTGCCCTGCTTCACCATTGCCGCCCGGTACTCGTCCCAGTCCGGATGGTCCCCGGCGATGTTCCGGTAGTACTCCACCAGCGGCTCCACCGACTCCGGCGAGTCGATCACCTCCGCGGTGCCGTCGATCTGGACCCACGGCCCGTCCCAGTCGTCGCTCAGGACGATCACGCTGACGCGCTCGTCCCGCTTGGCGTTGCGGGTCTTGGCCCGCTCGGGGTACGTGGAGGCCACGATCCGCCCGGAGTCGTCGACCCCGCAGGCCAGCGGTGACCCCTGGGGGCTGCCGTCGGCACGGCGCGTGAGCAGGATCGCGCGGTGGCGGGGCCGTACGAAGTCCAGCAGTTCGTCGAGGGAGACGGCGGTGTTCGTCGCGATGTTCGGTGCCATGCCGTCAGCCTAGGCCGCCGGGCACCGCGCCGCCCGGTCGCTGCCTGTCCCTGCCGGTCCTACGCCTGCGGCAGGGATTCGCCCTGCACCGCCTGGATCTCCAGCTCGACCTTGAGGGTCGTACCGATGGCGGCGATGCCCGCCTGGACGACCTGGTTGTAGTTCATCGCGAAGTCCTCGCGATGCAGCTCGGCCGTCGCCCGGAACGCGGCCCGGGTGCCGCCCCAGGGGTCGGCGCCGGTGCCGAGGTAGGCGAGGTGCAGGTCGACGGGGCGTACGACACCGCGCATGGCCAGCTCGCCGTGGACCGTCCAGCGGTCGGAGCCGGCCACCGTCAGCCCCGTCGAGGTGTACGTCAGCTCGGGGTACCGCTCGACGTCCAGGAAGTCGGCCGAGCGCAGATGCGTGTCGCGCGTGCCGTTGCCGGTGTCGATGGAGGCGGCCCGGATGACGGCCTGGACGCGGGACTTGGTGACGTCGTCGGGCGCGATCTCGATGGCCGCGGTGAAGTCCGTGAAACGGCCGCGGACACTGGAGATGCCCAGGTGCTGGGCGACCGCGGCGACGGTGGAGTGTGCCGGGTCGACGGTCCACGGGCCGGGCGGCGGCAGCTCGGTGCCGCCCTGCCGGGCTAGCGTGACCTTGCCGATCTCGGCCCGGCCGCCGGCGGTGACGATGGCGCTGGAGGCGGCGGGCGCGTAGCCCACGGCGGTGACGATGACGGTGTACGACCCGGGCGCGAGCGGGTTCGGGTCCCGCACCCTGCCCTCCTCGTCCGCCTCGACGCGCAGCACCTGCGTGCCGGTCATGTCGGTCACCGTGACGACCGCGTGCGACACGGCCCATCCGTCCCGGGTGCGGATCCTGGCGGTGAGTCCCATCCCGAATTCTCCCTGAAAACCGATCTGGAGGAGTGAAAAGGCCTATAAATCGCGCAGATTGCGACGGCCCGGGGCAGCCGATGAACCATCGCTGCCCCGGGCCGGGACGAACTACTCGCCAGGGTGGGAGAGTTCGATGTCGTGCCCGTCGACACCGGCGCCGGTGACGTTCAGGGCGGTGGCGACCGGCGGGTAGCCCGTCGCGATCACGGTGTAGTCGCCGCCGTCCAGGTCGGCGAAGGCGTACGCGCCGTCCAGGCCGGTGGTGGACGTGCCGACCACGTTGCCGGCCGCGTCCACAAGGGTGACGCGGGCGTCGGCCAGCGGCCCGTGCGGGGCCCTCACCACACCCTGGAGCTGGGCGCCGGCGTCCAGGTCGACCTCGATCCGGGTGACCCCGGTGGTGCCGATCTGGACCGGCAGCGCGCGAGGACGGTACCCGGCCGCGTTCACCGCGACCGTCACCACACCCGGCACCAGGTCGCCGAAGGCGAACTGGCCCTGCTCACCGGTGGCCGCGGTGGCCAGCAGGTCACCGCGCACGTCGGTGACGATCACCATCGCGTCCTTGACCGGCAGCGCGCTGCCCGCACCGCGCACCACACCGCTCAGCCCGCTGGTGCCGCTGAGCAGGATGTCGTACGGCAGCGGGTCCTCGCCCACCAGGACGGTGGAGGCCTGCGGCTGGTAGCCGTCGGCGGAGGCGATCAGCACGTAGGAACCCGCGCCGGGGGCGTCCAGGCGGTAGGAGCCGTCGTGGCCCGCGACCGCACGGCCCAGCTGGCGGCCGGAGAGCGAGATGAGGGTGACCGCGGCCTGGGCGACCGGGGCGCTCTCGGCACCGCGCACGAAGCCGTGCACCGGGACACCGCCGGAGCCCGCCGACTGCTCGGGGGCGGCGATGGTCGCCACGGCGGCGAACTGCCGGGTGGCCTCCGTGGCGGTGTCCGTGCCGCTGACGACCGGGGCGGCCCAGCTGGGGACCGTCTCCTCGGCGGGAGCCGGCACGGCGGCAGCGGCGGCCGGTGCGGCCTCGATGCCCTGCTCGGCGGCGGCCGCCTGGGCGAGCGCGCCCTTGGTCCGCAACGGGACCTCCTTGATGAACAGGGTGATCAGGAACGCGAGGGCCGCGAGGCAGCCGGCGATCAGGAAGACGTCGGCGATGCCGTGGCCGTAGGCGCTCTGGAAGAGGGTGCGCAGCGGGACCGGCAGCTTGCCCAGGTCCGGGATGCTGTCGCTGGACGAGCTGGAACCGGCCAGCGCGGCCTGGTACTTGTGCGGGAGGCCGGCGGCGCCCTCGGTCACGTAGTGCGTGATCCGGTGGGCCATCACCGCGCCCAGCGCCGAGACGCCGACCGCACCGCCGAGGGAACGGAAGAAGGTGACCGTGGAGCTGGCCGAGCCGAGGTCGGAGGGTTCGACCTGGTTCTGCGTGCAGAGCACCAGGTTCTGCATCATCATGCCGATGCCGAGGCCCAGCAGCGCCATGAAGATCGCCATCTTCCAGTACGCCGTGTCGTACCGGATGGTCCCGAGCAGGCCGAGGCCGGCCGTCACGAGCACGCCGCCGCTGACCAGCCAGGCCTTCCAGCGGCCGGTACGGGTGATGAACTGCCCGGAGACGGTGGAGGAGACGAACAGGCCGCCGATCATCGGGATGGTCAGCACGCCGGACATCGTCGGGGACTTGTCGCGGGCCAGCTGGAAGTACTGGCTGAAGAAGACCGTGCCGGTGAACATCGCGACACCGACGAACAGGGAGGCCAGCGAGGCCAGGGTGATGGTGCGGTTGCGGAACAGCCGCAGCGGGATGATCGGTTCCTTGGCCTTCGACTCGACCAGGATGAAGATCAGACCGAGGACGATCGCGCCACCGATCAACGCGTACGTCTGCCAGGAGATCCAGTCGTACTTGTCACCGGCGAAGGTGACCCAGACCAGCAGCAGCGAGACGGCGGCGGCGACGAAGAACGCGCCGGCCCAGTCGACCTTGACCTCACGCTTGACCACGGGCAGGTGCAGGGTCTTCTGCAGCACGATCAGCGCGACGACGGCGAAGGGGACGCCGACGTAGAAGCACCAGCGCCAGCCCAGCCACGAGGTGTCGGTGATGACACCGCCGAGCAGCGGGCCGCCGACGGTGGCGACGGCGAAGGTGGCACCGAGGTAGCCGGAGTAACGGCCGCGCTCACGCGGCGAGATCATCGCGGCCATGACGATCTGGGCGAGCGCCGACAGACCGCCGACGCCGACGCCCTGGACGACACGGCAGGCGATCAGCATGCCGGCGTTCTGCGACAGACCGGCGGCCGCGGATCCCAGGACGTAGATGACCAGGGCGATCTGGACGAGCGCCTTCTTGTTGTACAGGTCGGCGAGCTTGCCCCACAGCGGGGTGGCCGCGGTCATCGACAGCAGGGCCGCCGTGACGACCCAGGTGTAGGCGGACTGGCCGCCGCCCAGGTCGGTGATGATGTGCGGCAGGGCGTTGGTGACGATCGTGGAGGACAGGATCGCGACGAACATGCCGAGCAGCAGCCCGGATATCGCTTCCATGATCTGCCGGTGTGTCATCGGGGCAGCCTGCTCGACGGAGCCTCCCCCGTGCTTTGCATGGGCCCGCACACCGGCTGGTGTGGTCGTTGCCATGGGCTTCCTTTTCTTACGTCCTACGCGGGTGTACGGGTGGTCGGTTCGAGTACGGGGGTGGTGGGGGCGCGGGCGGCGGAGCCGACCGGGGCCGTGGCGGCCTTCGCGGCCACCGGGAGCGGCTCGGCCGGGCCCGCCGTGGCCGGACGGGGATGGGCGACGGCGGTCCGGCAGTCACCGAAGCTGTCCCGGAGCCGGGTCATCAGCCGGATCAGCTGGTCGACCTCCTCGTCGCTCCAGTCGCCCAGCCGCTCGGTCAGCAGCTCGGTGCTGCGCCGGGACAGGTCCCGCAGCGTCGCCTCGCCCGCGGGGGTGAGGCGCAGGATGCGGGACCGCTTGTCCGCCGGATCGGGGGACCGCTCGATCCAGCCGCGTTCGGCGACATGCGCCACGTGCCTGCTGGTCACGGACATGTCCACGGCGAGCAGCTCGGCGAGCTTGCTCATGCGCATGGATCCATAGCGGCCGAGCAGCGTCAGCACGGCCGCGGAACCGGCCGGGCAGTCGTGCGGCAGGATCCGCGCGAGGTCCCGCTTCACAGCTCCGACGGCGCTGAGCTGACGCGCCAGCTCCTCGAACTGCGCCTGCTCCGCCATCACACCTCCCGTATTCGTTGCTTGGGGCAACCATAGAATGCTTGGTTGCCACAGGCAAATAAGCGGGCGGCAATGGGGACAAAAACTTGGCAAAGACAAATATTGCGATCGTAAACACCCAGGTGGGGCGGCTTGTACTTCGGGGCGGCCCCCCACTTGGGCCGGACCACCGGATTCGCTAGTGTCTCGGGGCATGGCTAACACCCAGGGCCCGCAGGGCAACTACGACCCCGCCGGCAGCACCCAGATGTTCCGCGCGTTCGTCGACGAGGCCCCGCAGACCTCCCAGCAGACGGCGTCCCCCTCCACCGCCTCCGGCGGCCCCCGCATCGGCCTGATCCTCGGCGTCGTCGCCGTGGTGGTCGTGGTCGCGGCGGTGGCCTGGCTGGCACTCAAGTAGTCACCCGCCGCCCGCTCGGCCCCTCGGGCGGTACGAGGGCCGGGGCGGCGGCGCGACGAAGCACCCGGGGTCCGCTGCCCCGGGCTTTCGTCGTGCCCGTACGGATCCGCCGGCTCAGTTCCAGTCGACCGTCACGACCCGGGTCTCGATGTGCATGCCCAGGGGCACGCGCCAGTCGTCCACGCAGATCGTCCAGGTCGCGCTCGTACGGGCGCCGGCCGCGACCGGCGCCGGCACGGGCCGTGTCGACCCGATCGTCGCCCAGTCGATGCCCAGCAGGCCGATGATGTGCGTGCCGAGCGTGACCGTGCCGGAACGGACCGCCGTGCCGCCCGAGTTGCGGAACTCGACCGTCACCTTCTCGCACCACCGTTTGTCCGTGGGCTCGCGGGTGGGGGCGCTCCAGGTGAGGGCGGCGGGCGAGGTGCGGCCGGGTGGGGCGGTGCCGGATGGGGCGCCGGGTGTGGCGCCGGTCGGTGAAGTGGCGGACGGCCGTGACGGGGCCGGTGCCGACGGAGCGGACCGTCGGGGCCGGGTGTCGTCGTGGCCGGAGGAGCCGGGCGAGGGCGTCGGGGCCGCGGGACCGGCCGGTCCGCCCGCCGTGTCCGCCGTGTCCGCCGTGTCCGCCGGGCCGTCTCCGGCCGGGGGCGACCTGTGCGCCGTCCCCGCCGAGGAGCCGTCCAGCGGGACCAGCGTCACCGATCCCGTGGGTCCCGACGACGTCCCGGGCGGCCCCGCGCTGGCGCCCGCCGCCCCCACCGCCGTGTAGCCGCCGCCGTCACCGCCTCCGCACGCCGTGAGTGCCGAGGCCAGGCAGAGGGCGGCCGCCGAAGCCGTGACGGCGCCCCGGCGGCCACTCGGTGTCCTACGGAGAAGCATCGCGCCAGTGTGGCTGACGCTCCGTCAGTAAGGAACCCGTCGGAACCGGTTCAGTCCGCGATCAGGCCCTCACGGAGCTGGGCCAGGGTGCGGGTCAGCAGGCGGGAGACATGCATCTGGGAGATGCCGACCTCTTCGCCGATCTGGGACTGGGTCATGTTCGCGAAGAAGCGGAGCATGATGATCCGGCGCTCGCGGGGCGGGAGCTTGGCCAGCAGCGGCTTCAGCGACTCGCGGTACTCCACGCCCTCCAGGGCCGTGTCCTCGTAGCCGAGGCGGTCGGCCAGCGAGCCCTCGCCGCCGTCGTCCTCGGGGGCCGGGGAGTCGAGGGAGGAGGCGGTGTACGCGTTGCCGACGGCCAGACCGTCGACCACGTCCTCCTCGGACACGCCGAGCACCGCGGCCAGTTCGGTGACCGTCGGGGAGCGGTCCAGCTTCTGGGAGAGCTCGTCGCTGGCCTTGGTGAGGGCCAGGCGCAGCTCCTGGAGCCGGCGCGGGACGCGCACCGACCAGGAGGTGTCCCGGAAGAACCGCTTGATCTCGCCGACGACCGTCGGCATCGCGAACGTCGGGAACTCCACGCCCCGTTCGCAGTCGAAGCGGTCGATCGCCTTGATCAGGCCGATGGTGCCGACCTGGACGATGTCCTCCATCGGCTCGTTGCGGCTGCGGAAGCGGGCCGCCGCGTAGCGCACGAGGGGGAGGTTCAGTTCGATCAGGGTGTCCCGGACGTAGGCACGCTCGGGGCTGTCCTCATCGAGTGCGGCGAGGCGCAGGAACAGGGAGCGGGACAGGGTGCGGGTGTCGAGGTTTCCCGAGGCCACCGGGGATTCCGGGGTCGGAGGGGTCTCCAGCGCCGGGGCGCCGTCGATGCTGTCGAGCACGTCGATGGCGTCGAGCTCCTTGGGCGCTGCCTCGCTCTTCGTGAGCGTAAGCACCTTCGAGCTGCCCTGGTCTGCGGACATGCCACCCCCTTTGGGTCGCGGGACGGTCGCGGCGACGCCCCTCACGAGGAACGGCGCCTTCACCTGAATACCGGAGCCGAAGCCCCGGCAAACGCGCTTCCCGCAGAATGTCACATGTCGGCAACACGCTGTAGTGACATGTCGACATGTAAGAACCGAATCGGCCCTGCGTGCAAGGGGTCTGACGCTATTTCGACCCCCAACTGTCGGGAAGTGTGCTGGTGAGCGATTCGCTCGCGACGGTGATGGCTCGATCCTGCTTGCGGTTATGGCCGCGCCAAGTCACCTGAAGCGCGTCTCGGACCGGTAACGGGCCGGCCTGCGGGCGCTGCGCCGGTGCGTGCGGAGGACCGCGCGACGGCGCATGCGCCGTCGCGCGTGGCGGCCTCCGGCGGCTGGGCGGGGGTGCGGGGTGGATGCCGCCGTGGGGCCCGGCGGCGCCGGGGGGGCGCGTTGCGGGGCGGGGCCCGGCAGAGGCCGCGGCGGCGGGCGGGCTTCGGCGCGGTCCGCCGGGCGCTGCCGCGCGGCGCGGTGCGGCGCGGTGCGGGCTTCGGGGCGGATCCTGTCGTGGGGCTGGGGGCGGGCCCGGGGCGGGCCGCGGTGCACGGCGCGGGGGCGGGCCGCGAGGCGGGGCCCGGCGCGGGACTCGGGGCAGGGGTGGCGGTGGGTCAGGCCTCGATGCGGTTCGCCGAACGCAGTCGCTGGAAGCTGCGGGCCAGGAGACGGGAGACGTGCATCTGGGAGACGCCCAGCTCCGCGCTGATCTGCGACTGGGTGAGGTTGCTGTAGTAGCGCAGGAGGAGGATCCGCTGCTCCCGCTCAGGGAGCTGGACCAGCAGATGGCGGACCAGGTCGCGGTGTTCCACACCGTCCAGGGCCGGGTCCTCGTAGCCGATGCGGTCCAGCAGACCCGGCAGCCCGTCGCCCTCCTGGGCGGCCTCCAGGGAGGTCGCGTGGTACGACCGGCCGGCCTCGATGCAGGACAGCACCTCCTCCTCGCTGATCCGCAGCCGTTCGGCGATCTCGGCGGTGGAGGGGGAGCGCCCGAAGGCGGTGGTCAGGTCCTCGGTCGCGCTGTTCACCTGGACCCACAGCTCGTGCAGCCGGCGCGGGACGTGCACGGTGCGGACGTTGTCCCGGAAGTAGCGCTTGATCTCGCCGACGACGGTCGGCATCGCGAAGGTCGGGAACTGCACGCCCCGTTCCGGGTCGAAGCGGTCGATGGCGTTGATCAGGCCGATGGTGCCGACCTGGACGACGTCCTCCATCGGCTCGTTGCGGGAGCGGAAGCGGGCGGCCGCGTAGCGCACGAGAGGGAGGTTCGCCTCGATGAGCGCCGCCCGCACGCGGTTGTGCTCCGGCGTGCCCGGCTTGAGGTCCTTCAGCTGCCCGAAGAGCACCTGGGTCAGCGCCCGGGTGTCGGCGCCGCGACGCTTCTCCGGGGGCGGCGCGGGCGCCTGGGCGGGGGGCTGGACCGTTCCTTGGGCGGGAGGCTGGGCAGTGGGGGGAGCGGGGGCGGGCGCCTCTTCCTGGGGCGGCGCAGAACTGGCCGACACGGTCAACGCCACCTCTTCATCGGTCAATCATCCGTCAAAAGCGGTCATAGCATCACAAGACATGTGCACCGTGCGCAAGCACCCCATAACGTCGTGTTGAGAGTGAAAGTCGGCAAGTTGGGGCATAACCCACAGAAAAGCCCCCCACCGTTCCCGGTGGAGGGCCTGTCTCCAGAAGCCGTCGCGCGGCCGTCGAGGAGGCGCGGTACGGCTCAGAACTCGTAGTCCGCGATCACCCACGTGGCGAACTCCCGCCACTGCGCGGCGGCCGCCTGGTGGGCCGGGTGCTCCAGGTACCGCTTCAGTGCGTCCGCGTCCTCGACGGCCGAGTTGATCGCGAAGTCGTGGGCGATGGGGCGCTCGGTGATGTTCCAGCCGCACTCCCAGTGGCGCAGGTCCTCGATCTGGCCGCCGAGCGCGGCGAAGGCCGCGGCGCCCGCGACGGCCCGCGGATCGTCGCGCCCGACGCCCTCGTCGAGTTTGAAGAGGGCGAGGTGGCGGATCATGGCTGCTCCCGGGGTGGTGCGCTATTTGGCTCCGTCGACGAGCCAGGTCATGAACGATCCGATGGCCTTGGCCGCGTCCGATATGCCCTCGAATCCTATCTGGACGTAATCGGCTGCTTTGGCCGGGTCTGTAATGATCACGTAGAGCGCGAAGACCACGAGCACGTACGTGGCGATCTTCTTGGCATTCACCGCCACCGCGGCCTCCCCTGTGCCTGCCTCTGCCGGCGTGTCTGCGTAGCCTGTGGACCCTGCTGCCGGCCGCGAGTGTAACCTTCGCGCCCCCCTCCGCGGCCAACGGCCCGCTGGTCGCGGCCCGTTGCCGGATCAGGGGGCGTGAACGGGGGCGCGCGACGGACGCGGTCCGCGCATGTCCGGGGATGGACGCAGAAAGGGCCCCGTCTTTCGACGGGGCCCTTCTCCGGCGGTAGCGGAGGGATTTGAACCCTCGGTGACTTGCGCCACACTCGCTTTCGAGGCGAGCTCCTTCGGCCGCTCGGACACGCTACCGAGAGAGACCTTACAGCACGGGGGGCCGTGCTCTGAAATCACTGTTCGGGGTCCTGGAGCGCGCCGGGAGCGGCCCTCAGCGGTCCCGGAAGAATTCCCTGAGCAGCCCGGCGGACTCCTCCGCCAGGACGCCCTCGACGACTTCGGGACGGTGGTTCAGACGCCGGTCGCGCACGACGTCCCAGAGCGAGCCGGCGGCCCCGGCCTTCTCGTCGCGGGCGCCGTAGACGACCCGGTCGACCCGGGACTGGACCAGGGCCCCGGCACACATGGTGCAGGGCTCCAGCGTGACCACGAGGGTGCAGCCGGTGAGCCGCCACTCCCCGAGGGCCGCGGCGGCCCGGCGCAGCGCGAGGACCTCGGCGTGCGCGGTCGGGTCGCCGGTGGCCTCGCGTTCGTTGTGACCGGTCGCGAGCACCGTCGTACCGTCCGGGGACAGCACGACGGCGCCGACGGGGACGTCCCCGCCCCGGACGGCCTGTCCGGCCTGGTCCAGGGCGAGCCGCATGGCGGCCCGCCAGCGGTCGCGTACCGGGTCCGGGGACCCGGCTGCCTCGTGGGAGGTCAGCGGACGGTCTCCAGGACCTCGGCGGCGCCCAGGACCTCGGCGATCTCGCTGAGCGCGTCGTCGCTGAGCGAGAGCAGCTCCTTCGCGCTCACCCCCAGGTCGTCGAGGATCCCGCTGTCACCGACCGGGCCGGACGGCACGGCGGACGTGTCCGTGTCCTCGTCGTCCTCGGCCTCCGGCTCACCGTCCTCGGTGCCGTCGAGGTCGAGGGCGTCCAGGTCGTCGTCTTCGTCCTTGGGCTCCCTTCCGAGCAGTTCGTCGGTGAGCAGGAGCTCGCCGTACGAGCTACGGGCGGCGGCGGCCGCGTTGGAGACGAAGACCCGGGGGTCCTCCTCGCCGTCCACGCGCACGACGCCGAACCACGCGTCTTCCTGCTCGATGAAGACGAGCACCGTGTCGTCGGCGTCCGGCGCCGATTCCCGGGCCAGGTCGGCCAGGTCCGACAAGGTCTCCACATCGTCGAGCTCTGTGTCGCTCGCTTCCCACCCGTCTTCGGTGCGCGCGAGCAGTGCGGCGAAGTACACCGTGACTCTCCCACTGGTCTTAGGCGTGCCGGTTGGGGGTCCCCCCGGCGGAGGTCATGGGCGGGGAGAGCTGGGCTCCGAGCCCCACCCACTCGGAATCGTGGCAGAAACAAGGCGCTCAGGGGACGTCTTCGGCTCCCTGTGTCCGGCAGTTTTGATCGCACGTATGCAAAGAGACGTCCAGGTAACCGCGTACGGGGTCACCAGCGCACTCGTTGCCGCCACCTGCGGATCGTACGCGGGTTTTCCCGCGGTCCACGCACGGCCTTCCCCGTGCCGGACCGCAACGCGCCCCAAGCGGTGGATCTTTGCCGAAGGATCCGCTTCACGGCTCTCGCCGTTCTCACGGATTTGCCGACTCCTACCAGCGGAACGTCCGCATACGCATGGCGTGTCGCAGCCGGGCCGTCTTGACGCGGCGCGGCTGGACCCGGTCGCGCAGCGCCCTGGCCTCGGCGAGATCGCGCAGGAAGCGGGCGCGGCGGCGACGCCGCTCGGCCTCCGTCTCGCCCTCGGGCGCGCCGTACGCGCGGTCGTCAGGTTCAGGCTGATCAGACACGGTCACACCACCCCAGTCCGGTCACTCCCACGTTCCCCCGGACGGGGGGTTTGATGCCACCGTGACCTCATGTGGGCCCCGCGCGAGGGGTGCGCGGACGCGGTTACTGTTGTCGGCATGCGTCTCCACGTCGTCGACCACCCTCTGGTCGCCCACAAGCTCACCACCCTGCGCGACCAGCGCACCGACTCCGCGACGTTCCGGCGGCTCGCCGACGAACTGGTCACGCTGCTCGCCTACGAGGCGACGCGCGACGTGCGGACCGAGGCCGTCGACGTCCAGACCCCGGTCTCGCGTACGACCGGCGTCAAGCTCGCCCGTCCCCGCCCGCTGGTGGTGCCGATCCTGCGCGCCGGGCTCGGCATGCTGGACGGCATGGTCCGGCTGCTGCCGACCGCCGAGGTGGGCTTCCTGGGCATGATCCGCAACGAGGAGACGCTCCAGGCGTCCACGTACGCCTCACGGATGCCGGAGGACCTCTCCGGGCGCCAGGTGTACGTCCTGGACCCGATGCTGGCCACGGGCGGCACCCTGGTCGCGGCGATCCGTGAGCTCATCGGGAGGGGCGCGGACGATGTGACGGCGGTGGTCCTGCTGGCCGCGCCGGAGGGCGTCGAGGTCATGGAGCGGGAGCTGGCGGGGACGCCGGTCACGGTCGTCACGGCCGCCGTCGACGACCACCTCAACGAGCACGGCTACATCGTCCCGGGCCTGGGCGACGCGGGCGACCGCCTGTACGGCGCGGCCGAGTAGGAGCCGTTCGTCCCGGCACCGCAGGGGTGCGGGGCGCGTCGGGTTCCGCGGCTCCGTCGCGGGCTGCTCGCGCAGTCCCCCGCGCCCCTGCGGGCGGACGCCTCGGGCGGCGTTCGGATCTCGCCCCCGTCCCCCGCTCCGCGCGCGGCATCCCGTGGCTCAGCAGTTCCTCTTCGACGCCTTCGGCTCGGGGTGGGACAGGGCCGTGATGGCCTTCGCGGCCGTCGCCTGGGGTGTGAGGGCCTTGAAGGCGTTGCCCAGGATCAGGTCCACGGCGGCGCCCTTGCGGCCCGCCTCCGTGCGCTGGTCCGGTGCGGTGAGCTGGGTGGCCAGCACCGGCAGGGACGTGTGCAGGGCCGAGGCCGGTCCGAGCAGTATCGCCGTGCCCTTGACCTTCGCGTCGAACTTCGCCGGTGCGTTGCCGACGTCGCCGATCTTGAAGCCGCGTTTCCTGAGTTCGTCCGCGGTGTCCTTGGCCAGGCCCGTACGGGTCGTGGCGTTGTAGACGTTCACCGTGATCTGGGCGGGCTTCGGCAGTGCCGCCGCGGACGCGCCGTCCGCGGGACCCGTACTCGCCGCGGCCTGCTTCACGCACGCCGTGGAACCGGCCGCCGCAACCTCTTTGTCGCCGCCCGTGAAGACGTCGATGAGCTGCAGGGTGCCCCAGCCGACGAGGCCGAGCGCGGTGACGGAGGCGACCATGGAGAGGACGAGCCGGGCACGCCGCCGGCGTGGGCGCATGCGAGGGTATTTGTCCCCAGTGATCCGGTACTGGCCGCCCATGCCGGGGGGAGTCAGCATGCTCATGAGCGCAGCGTAGTGCGCCACGGGTGCGTTGACTAATAGATGATCATCCGACGTCGCACGGTCCAACCCGAAAGGGGCAACCGGCGTGAAACGGCGGGTGGCGCACGGGCGTCGGCCGGGTGTCGGCCGGACCGGTCGATCCGGCCGAGCCGGGTCAGTCCAGTTCGAGCACGCGTGCGTGCAGCACCTGACGCTGCTGGAGGGCGGCGCGGACCGCACGGTGCAGCCCGTCCTCCAGGTACAGGTCGCCCTGCCACTTCACGACGTGCGCGAAGAGGTCGCCGTAGAACGTCGAGTCCTCGGCGAGGAGGGTCTCCAGGTCGAGCTGTCCCTTGGTCGTCACGAGCTGATCGAGGCGGACCGGGCGCGGTGCGACGTCCGCCCACTGCCGGGTGCTCTCCCGGCCGTGGTCGGGGTACGGCCGGCCGTTTCCGATGCGCTTGAAGATCACACGGAAAGCCTACCGGTCCTGACGTTCCGGGCGCAGCCATGGCGACGGAGTGCGACGCTGGAAAAGACGCCGTAAAGGTCATCAAAAAGGCAAAACGGAACAGGGGGTCCGATGACGAGTGCCGGTGAAGCCGCCGCGATCGCCTCCGGGTACGCCTTCACCGGCCAGGCCCTGGACCTCGGTGCCGTCCTCTGGGACGGCCGGTGCCACGCCGACGCCCCGGTCCGTGTCCCGCTCCCCATGCTCAACCGGCACGGCCTGGTCGCCGGCGCCACCGGCACCGGCAAGACCAAGACGCTGCAGCTGATCGCCGAGCAGCTCTCGGCGCAGGGCGTCCCGGTGTTCCTGGCGGACGTCAAGGGCGACCTGTCGGGCATCGCCCGCCCGGGGCGGCGTGCCGAGAGCGTCCTCCAACGGGCCGCTGACGTGGGGCAGGAGTGGACGGCGACCGGTTTCCCCGCGGAGTTCCTGGCCCTCGGCGGCCTCGGCCACGGCGTCCCGGTCCGCGCCACGATCACCAGCTTCGGTCCGGTCCTGCTCTCGAAGGTGCTCCGGCTGAACCAGACCCAGGAGCAGTCCCTGGGCCTGATCTTCCACTACGCCGACACCAAGGGCCTGGAGCTGATCGACCTCAAGGACCTGCGCGCGGTCGTCGCGTTCCTGACCTCCGACGAGGGCCGGGCCGAGCTGAAGGATCTCGGCGGGCTGTCGACGGCCACGGCCGGGGTGATCCTGCGTTCCCTGACCGCCTTCGAGGCACAGGGCATGGCGGACTTCTTCGGCGAGCCGGAGTTCGACACGGCCGACCTCCTCCGTACGGCACCGGACGGCCGGGGCGTCGTCTCGGTCCTGGAACTTGCCGCCGTGCAGGACAAGCCGCTGCTCTTCTCCACCTTCCTGATGTGGCTGCTGGCCGACCTCTTCCACGACCTCCCCGAGATCGGCGACGCCGACAGGCCGAAACTGGTCTTCTTCTTCGACGAGGCGCACCTGCTGTTCAGCGGCGCCTCGAAGGCGTTCCTGGAGGCGATCACCCAGACGGTGCGCCTGATTCGCTCGAAAGGGGTCGGCGTCTTCTTCGTCACGCAGACCCCGAAGGACGTACCGTCCGACGTCCTGGCCCAGCTCGGCAACCGCGTCCAGCACGCGCTCCGGGCCTTCACCCCCGAGGACCAGAAGGCGCTGCGGGCCACCGTGCAGACCTTCCCGAAGTCGTCGTACGACCTCGAAGAGCTGCTGACCGGCCTCGGCACGGGCGAGGCCGTGGTCACCGTGCTCAGCGAGAACGGCGCCCCGACACCGGTCGCGGCGACCCGGCTGCGGGCCCCGGAGTCCCTGATGGCCCCGGTCGACGCGGCGGAACTCGACCAGGCGGTACGGGCCTCCGCGCTCCACGGACGTTATGCACAGGCTGTGGACCGGGAGTCGGCGTACGAGAAGCTGCGGCGGGCCCCGGCCGCCGCGCCGAAGGCCGCGCCCCGCACCAGCGGGTCCGCCCCCGAGGAAGAACCCTCGCTCGTCGAACAAGTGGTCGGCAGCGGCATGTTCAGGTCCCTCGCCCGTTCCGTGGGCACACAGCTCGGCCGTGAGATCACCCGCTCGCTGTTCGGTACGGCGCGCCGGCGCAGGTGAGCCGGGCGCGGCCCGGGCCGGGCGCCCCGCACGGGCCGCCCGGCCACCGGTACCGGGATCAACCGCGTTTCTGCTCCTGATGAAGCGGCCTCGGCGGCTGCGCCGTCTTCGCCTGCGGCTTCGGCGTGCTGCGGACGGCCTCCGCGCGCAGCAGGGCGCGCAGGACCGCGTACGGGTCTGAGGACATGACTGTGTTCCTTGCGTAGGGCTGACTGACCTGGGGGACGGCGGGACCTGTCGGTCGGTCAGCAGCGCAGGACCACGGTGCGCAGCAGGGGCGTGGCGTACGGCGGACACGGTGCCGCCGCGGGAGGCCGGCCGCGGTCCGCCGGGCCGGCGGGTGCCGCGTCGGGGAGCGGCGCGGGACGCTGGGGTACGTCGGCCCGGTGGACGGCGCGGGCGGGGAGCCGTAGCGGCGTGTCGAGGACGTCGTACTCGGCCGTCTCGGCGGAGCCGGCCGGGGCGGCGCTCGCGGTGAGGGCCCCGGCCGCGGTCGGGGCGCCGGCCAGCAGCAGGGTGAGCAGCAGCACGAGTGCCCGCGGCCAGGTGTGTCCTGGCCGCGGGCGCCCGGAGGGGGAACCGCTGCTCATGGCGGTCATCTCCCCATGCGGTGGGCGGTGTTCCCCGCACCCGGCGCGAGATCCGCCCGCTCGGCGTACCGGTGAGGCGCGAGGTTGACGCCGCTCACAGGGCCTGCGGGATGTGCTTGGCCCGGCTGCGGATGCCGAACGAGGAGATGATCTCCACGATGCCCACGATCACCAGCCAGATACCGGCGACCAGGGTCAGTACGGCGACCGACTCGAACGGCGAGACGATCAGCACGATGCCGGCGATGAAGGTGACGATCCCGAGGAAGACCATCCAGCCGCGGGCGGCCATCCCGGGGTCGTGCACCGCGGCGATGGTCTGGGTGATGCCGCGGATCAGCCAGCCGATCCCGATCCACAGGGCGAGCAGCAGGATCGACTCCAGCGGGCCGCGGAAGCAGAACAGGCCCAGCAGGATCGACAGCGCGCCGCTGATGAAGGCCAGCACGCGCAGCGAGGTCGTCTTGTGCGTGCCGAACGCCGAGACCAGCTGGAAGATGCCGCTGATCAGCAGGTAGATGCCGAAGAGCACACCGGCGGCGAGCAGCGAGGCGCCCGGCCACACGAGGACCAGGACGCCCAGGACCAGGGAGGCGATCCCGGTGAGCAGCACGGTCTGCCAGGCCGCCTTGGAGAGGGCGTGCAGGGGCCCCTCGAAGGGCGGCTCGGGCTCATGCCGCGAGGCGGTCGCCGGCGTGTGCGCGGGCGTGGAGACGGGGGCGGACGCGGGGGCTGCGGCCGAGGCCGGGGCGATGTGAGCCGTGCGGTCGTCGTCGGCGGGGCCGGTGCTGGGAGGCTCGGTCATGTCTCCAGCTGAAACCGGTGGGATCGCCCCTGCCAGCAGGAGACGGCCGATCGGGTGACGGATCCGCTACCGTCCCGGCTGCTTCTCCCCGGCCTTCGCCGCCTTCGCCGCCGCCTTCGTCTCCTGCTTGTGCGCCCGCACCTTCGCCAGCGACTCGGGCCCCGTGATGTCGGCGACGGAACGGAACGACTCCGCCTCCCCGTACGCCCCCGCCGCCTCCCGCCAGCCCTGCGGCCGGACCCCGAGCTGCTTGCCCAGCAGGGCGAGGAAGATCTGCGCCTTCTGCTTGCCGAAGCCGGGCAGTTCCTGGAGCCGCTTCAGCAGTTCCGCGCCGCTGCCGACGTCGCGCCAGATGCCCTCGGCGTCCCCGTCGTAGTGCTCCACGAGGTACTGGCACAGCTGCTGGATCCGCTTGGCCATGGAGCCGGGGTAGCGGTGCACCGCCGGCTTCTCGGAGAGCAGCGCGGCGAAGGCCTCGGGTTCCTGGGCGGCGATCTCGTGCGCGTCCAGTTCGTCCGTCCCCATCCGCCGGGCGATGGCCGCAGGTCCCTTGAACGCCCACTCCATCGGAACCTGCTGGTCGAGCAGCATGCCGGTGAGCGCGGCGAGCTTGCTGCGGCTGAGGAGTCCGTCCGCCTCGGGGTCCTGGGCGAGGCGCAGGGTCGTGGCGTGGGCCGTGGTGGCGGGCTCGGTGCCGGCCTCGGGGTTGGCGTCCATGGCCCGATGATCCCGCGCCCGCGGCGGCCGCGCGCGCTCGCCGTGGCCCGGCACGCGCCGCTTCGGCACCCCTCACGTACGATTCCCCTACGATTCAACTTAGGCAAGCCTAACCTTAGACGAGAGGTGTCGCAGGGTGACCGTCAAGACCTACCGAGACCCCTGGGGCATCCCGCACCTGCGAGCCGCCGACGCCCGTGGACTCGCCCGTGCGCAGGGCCGGGTCACCGCCCACGACCGGGCCTGGCAACTGGAGACGGAACGGCACCGGGCGCAGGGCACCTCGGCGTCCTACCTCGGCTCGGCGGCCGTCGCCTGGGACGTGTTCGCCCGCCGGGCCCGCCTCGCGGACACGGCCAGACGCTGCTTCGAGGCGCTGGAGAGACAGGACCCGGCGACGGCGGACTGGGTGCGGGCGTACGTCACCGGCGTGAACGAGGGCCTGGCGACCGGCACCGCCCGCACGCCCGAGTTCGCCCGCACCGGCCTCGACCCCGGCACCTGGGAGCCCTGGCACCCCCTGGGCGTCTGGCTGGCCACGCACATCCTGTTCGCCGGCTTCCCGGCCAAGCTGTGGCGCGAGGAGGCGATACGGCACCTGGGGGAGGACGCGGTCCCCCTGTTCGCCACGGACGGGCCGGGGACCGCGGGCAGCAACGGCTGGCTCCTCGCGGGCTCCCGCACCACCACCGGTCAGGCCCTCCTCGCCGGTGACCCCCACCGCTTCATCGAGGCACCCGGCGTCTACCAGCAGATCCGCCTCTCGTGCCCGGAGTTCGACGTGATCGGCCTGGCCGTCCCGGGCGTCCCCGGCATCGCCCACTTCGCCCACACGGGCACGGTCGCCTGGTCCGTCACCCACGCGATGGCCGACTACCAGGACCTCTACCGCGAACGCCTGCGCCGCACGGCGGCCGGGATCGAGGCCCTGGGCCCGGACGGCGCCTGGCACCGCGCGGAACGGCACACGGAGACGGTGGAGGTGGCGGGCGAACCGCCGCTCGGGATCGAGGTGATCGAGACCGAACGGGGCCCGGTGATCACGTCCCCCGCCCCGGCAGTCGCCGACGCCGACGCCGACGGTGAGGCCGAGGCGCTGGCGCTCCGCTACCCGCCCCGCGTCACCGAAGACCTCGGCTTCAGCGCCCTGCTCCCCCTCCTCCGGGCCCGCCACGTCACCGACGTCGACCGCGCCTTCGACGCCTGGACCGAGCCCGTCAACGTGGTCCACGCCGCCGACACCGCCGGAGGCACCCTGCACCGCGTCGCCGGCCGTGTCCCCGTCCGCTCCCGCACCAACCGCACCCGCCTCGCCCCTGCCTGGCTTCCCGGCCACGCCTGGCAGGGCTGGCACGAGATGCCGTACGGCGAACTCACCGACGGCGTGGCCGTGATGGCGAACCAGCGCGGCCCGGCCGCCCCCCTGGGCGTCGAGTTCGCCCCGCCGCACCGCGCCGACCGCATCCGCGCCCTCCTCGACGAGCGCCGCACCTGGTCCGCCGCCGACCTGCCCGCGATCCACACCGACACCCACCTGGCCTCCGCCGCCTCCCTTCTCGATCATCTGGCCGCCCTCGACGACCTCACCCCCGGCGCCGCCAGACTCCGCGACCGACTCCTCGCCTGGGACCGCAGGATGGACGCCGGCAGCACCGGCGCCGCGGCCTACGCGGCCGTGCGCACCGCGGTCGTACGGCACCTCGCCGCCCACCCCGCCTTCGCCGCCCTCGCCGCACCACCCGCCCACCCCGAGGTCCTGCTCCCCTGGCTGGCCCTCACCCCCCGGATCGCCTTCGCCCTCGAACACCTCCTGAAGGCGGAGGAGTTGTTCGGCATCGACCGTCCCGCCGCCGTCCGTGCGGCAGTCGAGGAAGCCGCCGCGAGCGGACCCGCCGGCACCTGGGGCGACACCCACCGCCTCGCCCCCTGGCGGGCGCTGCCCGAACCGTCGTACGTCGGGCCGGCCCTGTCCGGTGACCACGACTGCGTGCTGTGCACCTCGGCCGTCCCCGGTCTCACCGACCTCTCCGCGCGGGGCCCGGCCGCCCGGTACGTCTGGGACCTGGCCGACCGGGACAACAGCGCCTGGGTGGTGCCGTTCGGCGCCGACGGCGTCCCCGGCGCACCGCACCACACCGACCAGCTCGCCCTGTGGCTCCAGGGCGGGCTGGCCCCGGTCAGCACCGACTGGGACCGGCTTGACCTCGTGGAGGAGACCCCATGACCGAGTACACCGTCGGAGGCTTCGGCACCGTCCGGCTCCGCCCCCTCGACCCCGAGCGGGACGCGGACGTCGTCCACTCCTGGGTAGGCGAGGAACGCGCCGCCTTCTGGGGCATGACCGGCCTCACCCGCGCCCAGGTCGCCGAGGTCTACGCCCACATGGCCACCCTCGACACCCACCACGCCCATCTCGCGGAGAAGGACGGCACCCCGGTGGCGCTCCTCCAGACGTACGAGCCGGCGGCAGACCGGGTGAGCGAGTGCTACGACGTCCGCCCCGGCGACATCGGCATCCACGTCCTGCTCGCCCCGGCCGGACCGGAGGGTCCCCGCTCCGGCTGGACGGACTCCCTCCTGTCCGCCTTCACGGAGTTCGCCCTGCGCACCCTCGACCGCGACCGCGTCGTCGTGGACCCGGACGTCCGCAACGCGAAGGCGATCGCCCGTTTCACCCGCCAGGGCTTCACCCGCGGCCCGGCCGTCCTTCTCCCGGAGATCGACCTCCCGGACGTCCAACTGCCCGAGAAGCACGCTCAGCTGGCATTCCTCACCCGGGCGGTAGCCTTCCCGGATGCTGACCCCCGATGACCTGATCGCCCACTACGCCCTGGAGCCGATCCCCCGCGAGGGCGGTCTGTTCCGGGAGACCTGGGCCGGCCCCGAACGTGCCGACGGCCGCCCCGAGGGCACCGCGATCGTCGGCCTCCTGACCGCCGACGACTTCTCGGCCCTGCACCGCCTCCCCACCGACGAGATCTGGCACCACTACCTGGGCGACCCCCTCGACCTGCTGCTCCTCGCCCCCGACGGCACCACCCGTACCGCCGTCCTCGGCCCCGACCTGCTGGGCGGCCAGCAGATCCAGCTCACCGTCCCGGCCGGCACCTGGATGGGCGCCCGGGTGGCACCGCACGGAGCCTGGACGCTGTTCGGCTGCACCATGGCCCCCGGATTCACCTTCGAGGGGTACGAACACGGGAACGCGGGCCACCTCACGGCGCGTTACCCCTCCGAAGCCGACCGCATCGCGGGACTCTGCCGTCCATGAGCCACCTACTGGACGGACAGGTCGCCCTGGTCACGGGCGCGAGCGGCGGCATCGGCCGGGCCATCGCGCTGCGCCTCGCCGAGGAGGGCGCGACGGTGGCCGTGCACTGCCGTACGGCGGTGACGGCGGCGCGTGAGGTCGCCTCGGCCATCGGTGACCGGGCGGTCGTCGTGCAGGGCGACCTGAGCGACGAGGAGACCTGCCACCGGGTCGTCCACGAGGCCGCGGACCGGTGCGGCGGCCGTCTGACCGCGCTGGTCAACAACGCGGCCGTGCAACCCGTGCAGCCCCTGCCCGGCATGACCGCGGCCGACTGGCGTGCGGTCGTCGACACCGACCTCGGCAGTGTCTTCGCCTGCACCCAGGCGGCCGCCGAGATCATGAGCGGCCGGCCCGGCGGCGGCACGATCACCCACATCGCCTCCATCGAGGCGTCCCACCCGGCCCCCGGCCACGCCCACTACTGCGCGGCGAAGGCGGCGGTGGTGATGCACGCGCGAGCGGCCGCCCTGGAGTACGGCCGCCTCGGCATCCGCGTCAACGCGGTCTCCCCCGGCCTGATCGACCGGGAGGGCCTGGCGGACGCCTGGCCGGAGGGGGTGCGCCGATGGCAGGAGGCGGTGCCGACCGGCCGCCTGGGCCGTCCGCGGGACGTGGCGGACGCGGTGGTCTTCCTGGCTTCGCCGCTGGCGTCGTGGATCACCGGCCACGACCTGGTGGTGGACGGCGGGGTGTCCGCCCGCCCGACGTGGTGACGGCACCCCTCGGCACCCCTCGGCCGCGTTGACACCCCCGCCCCCTCGGCACAATGAGCACCGCACGCCTGCCATCCGTATGACCCATGAACGCCTGCTTCCGAACTCAGGACGGTGACGTGAGCGAAGAACAAGGCTGGTGGCACAGGGCAGCCCCGCGCGGAGCGTTGCGCGCCCTCGCCCTCCTCGGCAGCCTCCTCACCGCTCTCCTCCTGGCTTCGGCCGCGCCCGCCTCCGCACACGCGGCCCTGCGCGGCAGCGACCCGGCCGACGGCGCCGTACTGAAGTCGTCGCCCGGGTCCGTCACCCTGACCTTCACCGAGTCCGTCGGCCTGCTCGCCGACTCGTTCCGGGTGTACGACCCCACCAACCACCGGGTGACCACCGGCGACGCCGAACACGGCCCCGCAGGCGCGGACACCGCCCGGATCACCTTCCCGAAGAAGCTCGCCACCGGCACGTTCACGGTGGCGTGGCGGGTCGTGTCGGCGGACAGCCACCCCGTCTCCGGTGCCCTCACCTTCTCCGTGGGCAAACCGTCGGCGACCACGGCCGCCGTCCCCACCGGCCCGGACGAGAACCCGGCCACCGGCAGCCTCTACGACATCGGCCGCTACGTCGCGTACCTCGCCGTGGCGCTGCTGACAGGCGGCGTCGCCTTCATGGCCCTGTGCCGCCCGCCGGACACGGCCCCGCTGCGCAAACCGGTCCGGACGGCCTGGTGGACCCTGCTGGCCGCCACCCTCTTCCTCTTCGTCCTCCGCTCCCCGTACGAGGAGGGCACCTCCCCGGCGACGGCCCTCGACCTCGCCGCGCTCGGCAGGACCGCGACGGGCCGCCCCGGCCTGGTGCTACTGGCGAGGGTCGCCCTGCTGGCGATCACGGCCGGCCTGTACGCCCTACTCGTCCGCGGGCGGGAGCACCGGCTCCGTCCGCCGTCCCGCCCGTTCCTGGTGACGGCCGCCGTCCTCGCCGTCGCCCTGGCCCTGACCTGGGCGACGGCGGAACACGCGTCGGCCGGCATCCAGGTGCCCCTGGCGATGACGTCCTCGGTGCTGCACCTCCTGGCGATGTCGCTCTGGCTGGGCGGCCTCACGGCCCTCCTCACCACCCTCCACCGGGCCACCGCCGCCCCCCTCCCGGCCGCCGTCGTCACCCGTTTCTCCCGGGTGGCCTTCGCCTCGGTGACGGTCCTCGTGGTGACCGGCGTCTACCAGTCCTGGCGCGGCCTGGGTTCCTGGCAGGCACTCACCGACACCACCTACGGCCGTCTCCTGCTCGTGAAACTCGCCGCCGTGACCCTGCTGCTGGCTGCGGCCTCCCAGTCCCGCCGCTGGACGGCGAGGCTGGTGAGCACACCGGCCGCGGCGACGGCCCGCGACCGCGTCCCGCAGACGGTCGGCGCACCGCCCCGGGAGACCCCGCCGGCCGAGGCGGAGCCGGCCCCCACGCCGGACCACCGGGCGCTGCGCCGCTCGGTCCTCGCCGAAGTCGCCGTCGGCGTCGCCGTCCTGGTCGTCACCACGATCCTGACCGGCACGCTGCCCGGCCGCGCGGCCGCCGAAGCCGCCGATTCGGGAACGGCGACGGCCACGGCCGGCGGCATCCCGGCGGCCTCCGTCGCGATGGTCCCCTTCGACGTCGGCACCCCGAACGGCCACGGCAAGGTGCAGATCACCCTGGACCCCGGCCGGGTCGGCGACAACTCCGTACAAGCGGTCGTCTTCGGCCCCGACGACGGCATCTCCGCCGTCCCCGAGCTCCGCCTCTCCTTCACCCTCGCCGCCCAGAAGATCGGCCCCCTCCCGGCCGGCCTCACGGACCGCGGCGGCTACTGGGCCGCCGACTCCGTCAACCTGCCGATCGCGGGCGAGTGGACGATGAACCTGACGGTACGGGTGTCGGACCTGGACCAGGTGACGGTGACACACAGGATCCGGATCGCCGGCTGACCGGGGGCGGACAGCCGTGCCGCGTGACGCCCTGCCCGGATCACGAGCGGGCGTCCGGAACCTGGGTGTGTCTCGCCTCGGAGGCGGGCCCGGCCGTACCGGGAGACGGCCACCCGCGTTCGCACGGCCTGCCCGGTCCGGCAGAGCGGCTCCGGTTCAGTGCCCAGGGCCGAACCACGAATAGGCACGCACGGCGACGCGCGCGCAGAACAGAAAGGAGTGCAGGCCCAACCGGTCCGCCGCCACGGCCAGGACAACTGCTGCGCCCGCTGCTTTCCCGGCGACACCGCGCCACGAGAACGCGCGCCCGGCACGCCGTGCCGAAGGTGGTTCGGCGTCGCCCGCGGACGTACTGCTTTCCCCTGCGACGGCACCGTGCGCCTTGATCTCCCCACCCATGCCCGGGACCTTATCGCTCCCGCAGAACCGGCGGCACCGCCCGACTCACACGAGGACAACGCCGAAGGGCCCCGCTGCGAACAGCGGGGCCCTTCGACGTATTGCCCGGTGAGAGCAATGGCGGAGGATACGAGATTCGAACTCGTGAGGGGTTGCCCCCAACACGCTTTCCAACTGTCCGCGCGGCCATCCCGGGGCGTTCGCGGGGGTCCGCGGGGCAGGCACACGGGGTGCGCGTACGCCCGTGAACGGTGGTGGCCGTGGGTGCACTGGACAAAGACCAGGACAACGAGGCGACCAACACCCGCTTTGAGGAGCGAGGTTGGACGATCACGGGCGTGACCTGCGAGGTCCGCACTTAGGCCGGTCTCATCTCGTCGCCCCGCTCGGCCTTGCGGTTCCCCGTGAGTCGTCGCCCGTTCTGGCACGAAATTGGCACGGGATCTGTCTGCCTTGGTAGGCGGATCGCCTCAGCGTCGTGCCCGCCGGTGCCACTGGCCGGTGACTAGGCGGTTACGCTGGCGGCCAGCTCGAAAAGCAGCATGGGACTCCTGCCGAGATGGTGACGAGGCGGATGACTTACTGCTGCTTGGGCGGATCAGGATCCCAGCCGACTGCGAACGACCACGTGACGCCGGGCTCCGAAGTGAAATGCAGAGAACTAGTTGAGTGGTTCCCCGACATGTGTATCTCGTTCATCGTGGGCAAAACCCTGCCCTTTTCGCACAGCAGCGGAAAGGAAGCGCTTGTTGGCTTCACCTGGACAGTGAGGCGACCCGGACCTTGGCAGTTGATGGCGATCGCAAGGGTCTTGCCCGCCTTGATCCCACCGGGAATCGGGTAGATGGCGTTGCTTTTGACCGCAGTGCCGCTGACCAAGGCCGTAATTCCGTCAGAACTGATCGTCGGTGCCTTGTGGACAGAAGGACTGTGAGGATCCGACGTTGCACTGTCCGACGACGGGATGGGTGATGGAGTGGTACCTCGGACAGGGTGGGTTGCCGAGGTGCTTTCGCGATGACCGGAGCTACAACTTGCTGTCGCCAAAGCGGCAGCAAACACACAACCGGCTAGGCGGACGGACCGCCGCATGGTCGCCATCAGGCGTTCGACTCCCAGATGTACCAGCCGACGTAATGAGGGGTGTAGCTCGTGACGTTGCTCTTCGAAGTGATTTTGCAGTTTTCGGTTATTACGTAGCTCGTGCCCTGGGTCCGTACACGGTAGACGCCGTACGAAGCGTGGGTAATCTTGTGTGCCGGAGTGTCAGCCTGTATCGAATTGCCCAGCCTTGCTGTCATCGAAGCTGACAGGCTCAAGTCCCACTTGGCCTCGACCTTACCGATCATGGCCTCCACGCTGATGGAGAGATGCCCGGTATACGTCACCCCCACCGTGCCGGAGACCTCGGAAGTGAAGGTCGACTTGGCGTTGTGTGGAGTGTTGTTGGTGTTGGCCTGGGGAGCCCCGACGCCCTTGTGATGGTCCCCGCCCTTGTTGGTGGGAGTGTAGACACGCTGTACCTCGCACCTCTGGGCGCCCGGGTGGTTTCCGTCCCCAGTGCTGTCGCTGCCCGGAATATCGGGCTCAACGTTCACCTGGTCTGCGGGGACGTCCACGAGGTCCGTGTCCGCCGGATCAGTTTCTTGCGGCGGCGCGCTGTTGATCACTACGTCAGTGTCGGTGGGCGTGTCATCTGCAGATGCGATGCCTCCTCCAGCCCCCAGCGCGATGAGCAGCGCGGCAGAGGCGATGGTTCCAGCACGCTTCGCAGCGAGATGCATGTTCATCCTTTCGCCGTCTCTCCCCCCGTGGGAGATGGCATGCGCAGAACACTCATCTATGACTCTTCAGTTGGTCAAGTAAATGCGAACGATTTGAGGGAGATCTGAGACGCGTAATCGAAGGTTGTTCATCAGTTGCTCAAGAAACGGGAAAGCGGCCCCGATGTGGCGGACACTGGGTATGGCCGGTACACGAGCAGTGGTGAGCGTTCATGGAGCTTTTCGAGCCGCTTTGCCGACCGCAATGGCCGGAACCGCTACGTGAAGGGTGCCCCGCACGACAGCGTGCGGGGCACCCTCTGCCCAGGTCGGGCCTGGCGGTGTGGAGACTGGGGTCGGGATCAGGCCTGGTCCGGTGTATCGGCCCGAGGCGGGCCTGAGCGTGAAGCGTGATCGCCTCCTGGTTGTTGAGTGTGCGCCGGCCCGCAGGCGGGCCTGCAGGGGGGTGATCTACGCGGCGAAGGCCGGTGCCGCTGGGCCAGCGCGACCGGATGCGGCCGGGAACCTGGAAGAGGCCCGCGAGTGGGAAGAGCGCGGCCAGCACTTCCGCGAGGCACGCCACCGCCGCCGCATGGACTTCCTCCACTCGCCCGTGGAGGCAGCCAAGGGCGCCGCCGTGTCCGCCGGCACCGGGGTCGGGTTACTGGTCGCGCTCGGGGTCTGCATGGCCATCGCCACCAAGGACGCCACCGAGGTCATCACCCCGCTCATGGCGGTCATCAAGTTCATCAACCTGATGATCACCATTGTTCAGGTCGTCTGGGCCCGGCCCTCTCGATCGGCCCGTTCCTCGCCCTGCTCGCCCTCTGGTCGGTCGGCGCCCACTAGAAAGCGGCCCCGTCGTGGTCGCTGCCCGAGCAGCACCGATCGAGCGACGGCGAGCCGATCACCCCGTCGATCGTGGTCAATGCCCTGCGCGACCTCGGAGTGCCCGCGCTGCGCAACGCCATCAAGGAGATGGGCGACGCTGGGGCGAGCATGCTGGGGCCGATCCGGATCGCGGGCTGTGGTGTCGAGGTGGACGTCACGCTGCCTTCCGGGGTGTCCACGATCGAGGTGCAGAACCGGCGCCGCAAGCTTGCCGAGAACCTGACCCGGCACGAGCACGAGGTGTTCATCACGATCCCGCCGGCCGCCTGCACGGTCCGCCTGTGGGTCGCCGACTCGGGTGCGCTGGATGAGCCGATCGGTCCGTCTCCGCTGGTCACCGACGAGACGATGACCGCCGACTACAAGAAGGGCAAGGCGCCGTGGGGCGGCCGGCTGCACGACGCCCGGCACACCGCTGCCACTGTGCTCATGCTGCTCGGCGTCCCGGCCCGGGTAATCGACCAGATCATGGGATGGGAGCCGGGCACCTCCGCGAGCATGCGGGCGCGGTACCTGCACGTGCCGGACGCCATGCTCAAGGACGTGGCCCGGAAGATCGCCGAAGCCATCTGGGGATCTCCGGAGACACCCGCTGTGGACAAAGACCAGGACAACGGGGTCTGAGGACAACGTCGAAGGGCCCCCTGTTTCCAGGGGGCCCTTCGACATCGTGCCCGGTGAGGCACTGGCGGAGGATACGAGATTCGAACTCGTGAGGGGTTGCCCCCAACACGCTTTCCAAGCGTGCGCCCTAGGCCTCTAGGCGAATCCTCCGGTCGGAACATTACATGACCGAGAGGAGTGCTCGCGAACTCGTTCCCAGCCGCTGACGTCGGGTACTCTGTGCAGAGCCCCTCACGCGGCGCTATCTGACTGAACTCCCCCAGGGCCGGAAGGCAGCAAGGGTAGGTTGGCTCTGGCGGGTGCGTGGGGGGCGCTTGCGTTTGCCGGCGGGGCTGGTTGTCAGTGGGCGCCTATAACCTCGTAAGCGTGTCGTCTCTCGCGCTGTACCGCCGCTATCGCCCGGAGTCGTTCGCCGAGGTCATCGGGCAGGAGCATGTCACCGACCCGTTGCAGCAGGCGCTGCGGAACAACCGGGTCAATCACGCGTACCTGTTCAGCGGGCCGCGTGGGTGCGGGAAGACGACCAGCGCGCGGATCCTCGCCCGGTGTCTGAACTGCGAGAAGGGGCCGACACCGACCCCGTGCGGGGAGTGCCGGTCCTGCCAGGACCTCGCGCGCAACGGCCCGGGATCCATCGACGTCATCGAGATCGACGCGGCTTCTCACGGTGGTGTGGACGACGCCCGTGAGCTGCGCGAGAAGGCGTTCTTCGGGCCCGCTGGGAGCCGCTACAAGATCTACATCATCGACGAGGCCCACATGGTCACGTCGGCCGGCTTCAACGCGTTGCTCAAGGTCGTCGAGGAGCCCCCGGAGCACCTGAAGTTCATCTTCGCCACCACCGAGCCCGAGAAGGTCATCGGGACCATCCGGTCACGGACCCACCACTATCCCTTCCGGCTGGTGCCGCCCGGCACGCTGCGGGAGTACCTCGGCGAGGTGTGCGGCAAGGAGAACATCCCCGTCGAGGAGGGAGTGCTCCCGCTCGTCGTGCGGGCCGGCGCCGGGTCCGTGCGTGACTCCATGTCCGTCATGGACCAGCTGCTCGCCGGCGCCGGAGCGGAGGGTGTGACGTATGCGATGGCCACCTCCCTCCTCGGCTACACCGACGGATCGCTGCTCGACTCCGTCGTCGAGGCCTTCGCGACCGGGGACGGCGCCGCTGCCTTCGAGGTCGTCGACCGCATCATCGAGGGCGGCAACGACCCGCGCCGCTTCGTCGCCGACCTCCTGGAGCGGTTGCGGGACCTGGTGATCCTCGCCGCCGTGCCTGACGCCGCCGAGAAGGGACTGTTCGACGCCCCCGCCGACGTCCTGGAGCGGATGCAGGCCCAGGCCGGCACGTTCGGCGCCGCCGAGCTCAGCCGCGCGGCCGACCTCGTCAACGACGGCCTGACCGAGATGCGCGGGGCCACCTCCCCCCGCCTCCAGCTGGAGCTGATCTGCGCGCGCGTGCTGCTGCCGGCCGCGTACGGCGACGAGCGGTCCCTGATGGCCCGCCTCGACCGGCTGGAGCGGGGCATCGGCTTCTCGGGCGGGGGCGCCGCGCCCGCGATGGGGTACGTCCCCGGACCCGAGGCACACCTGGCGGCGCCGGGAGGCCCGGGAGGCCCGGGAGGGTCTCCGACGGGAGCGGCTCCAGGTTCGGTTCCTCCGGCTCCGGCTCCGGCTCCGCAGGGGAGCGGGCCCGCGGCCGCCCGCGCGGCGGTACGAGGGGGAGCGGCGCCCGAGCCCGCACCCGCACCCACGCAGGCGGCACCGGCCCCGCAGCCGCCCGCGCCAGCCCCGGCGGCTCCGCCGGCCCCCGCTCCCACGGCGGCCGCCCCCGGTGCCTGGCCGACGGCCGCTTCCGCGGGCGGCGGTGTGGCCCGTCGCCCCGGTGGCTGGCCCACGGCCATGGCCACCGCCACGGGAACCCCGGCGGCTCAGCCGGCCGCGGCCCCGGCCCCGAGCGCGCCGGCCGCCCCCGCCGCCGCCCCGGCCGGCGGGCCGAACCCCCGTGACCTCTGGCCGAACATCCTGGAGGCGGTCAAGAACCGCCGCCGTTTCACCTGGATCCTGCTCAGCCAGAACGCCCAGGTCGTCGGCTTCGACGGCACCACCCTCCAGCTCGGCTTCGTCAACGCCGGTGCCCGCGACAACTTCGCGAGCAGCGGCAGCGAGGACGTGCTGCGGCAGGCGCTGACCGAGCAGTTCGGCGTGCAGTGGCGGATCGAGGCGGTCGTCGACCCGACCGGCGGCGGCGCGGCCCCGGCCGGCCCCGGGTACGGCGGCGCACCCGCGGCGGCGTCCGGCTACGGCAGCCCCGCCGCGGCCGCCCCGGCCCGTACGGCCGCTCCGCAGCCCGCACCGCAAGCGGCTCCGCCCCGCGGCGCCTCGCCGTCCGCACCGATGGCGGCGGCCCCGACCGCGCCGTCCGCGGCTCCCGAACCGCCCCCGGTGTCCCCCGAGGACGACATCCCCGAGGAGGACGACCCCGACCTCGACGAGTCGGCCCTCTCCGGCCACGAACTGATCGTGCGGGAGCTGGGGGCGACCGTGGTGGACGAGTTCCGGAACGAGTGACGGGCGGCCGCGGCCCGCCCGCACCCCCTTGTAGAAACCTCCAGTCGGTGCGCCCGGCTACGCTGGCCCCCGTGAAGGTCCTCGTCATCGGCGGCGGCGCCCGCGAACACGCCCTGTGCCGCTCTCTGTCCCTCGATTCCGACGTCACCGCGCTGCACTGCGCCCCCGGCAACGCCGGTATCGGCGAGGTCGCCGAACTGCACCCGGTCGACGCCCTGGACGGTGCCGCCGTCACCGCCCTGGCCCGGGAGACCGGCGCCGACCTCGTCGTCGTGGGCCCCGAGGCCCCGCTCGTGGCAGGGGTCGCCGACGCCGTGCGCGAGGCGGGTGTCCCGGTCTTCGGACCCTCCGGGGAAGCCGCGCAGATCGAGGGGTCCAAGGCGTTCGCCAAGGCCGTGATGGCGGCGGCCCAGGTGCCCACCGCCCGTTCGTACGTTTGCACGGACGCCGACGAGGTCGCCGAGGCACTCGACGCCTTCGGAGCGCCTTACGTCGTCAAGGACGACGGTCTCGCCGCCGGCAAGGGTGTCGTCGTCACTGACGACCTGGCGGTCGCGACGGCGCACGCCGCCGGGTGCGACCGCGTCGTCATCGAGGAGTTCCTCGACGGCCCCGAGGTCTCCCTCTTCGCGATCACCGACGGCGTGACGGTCCTCCCGCTCCAGCCGGCCCAGGACTTCAAGCGCGCCCTGGACGGCGACCAGGGGCCGAACACCGGCGGCATGGGGGCCTACTCCCCGCTGCCCTGGGCCGACCCCAAGCTGGTCGACGAGGTCATGGAGACCGTCCTCCAGCCGACCGTCGACGAGATGCGGCGGCGCGGCACCCCCTTCTCCGGGCTCCTGTACGCCGGCCTCGCGATCACCTCGCGCGGTGTCCGGGTCATCGAGTTCAACGCCCGCTTCGGCGACCCCGAGACCCAGGTGGTCCTCGCCCGCCTGAAGACCCCGCTGGCCGGCGTCCTGCTCGCCGCCGCGAACGGCACCCTCGACGACCTCCCGCCGCTGCGCTGGCGCGAGGAGTCCGCGGTCACCGTGGTCGTCGCCTCCCACAACTACCCCGGTACCCCGCGCACCGGTGATCGCATCACCGGCCTGGACGCGGTCGCCGCCGAGGACGCCCCGCACGCCTACGTCCTGCACGCGGGGACGAGGCGGGACGGCGAGGCGGTCGTCAGCGCGGGTGGCCGCGTTCTCTCCGTGACCGCGACCGGTGAGGATCTGACCCAGGCGCGTGAGCGGGCCTACGCGGCCGTGGGGCGGATCGGGCTCGACGGTTCCCAGTACCGCACGGACATCGCGGCGAAGGCGGCGGCGGAGGCGGCCGAGGTGGGCGGGGCCTGAGCGCCGTTCACGCGTGCACCGCTCCTGATCAGGCCCCGGACCCCAGAAATCCGGGGCCTGATCGTTGCTGTCTGTCGATCACCTCTGACCAAAGCCATTCCATCGAGTGACCGATGCTCTAACCGGCTGACGGGGGCCGAGGCCCCAACTAGGGTGCGGCGCAAGCGTTCCGGCACTTGGCCCACCGGCATTGCGATGTCAGCGGCGGGTGCCACAGTGGGGGAGTGAGCAACAGCCAGGACAGGCCGAGGACAGCAGGGAGGGGGTGAGGTCCGGACGTGACCAGTACCGGTATCGGTGTGGAGGCGGGAGCGCAGGCAGCGCGTACCCGGGCCCTCGCCGTGCTGCGCGTCCGCGGCCGGGCCCTGGCCGTGGCGCTGCTGCCCGCGGCGGCCACGGTGATCCTGCTGACCGGCGGTTCCACCGGTCACTTCGTGGGCCCGGGCTGGGACACGGCGCGCTGGACCGTCGGCATGATCGCCGTCCTGGTCCTGCTGGCCGCCGCCGGTATCTCCGTGGTCGTGGCCCGTGCCCGGCCGGCCGTGAGCCCGACGGTCCCGATCCCCGAGGAGTCCGCTCCCGACCTGTACCGGATGGTGCGCGACCTCGCCGACCGCCTCGACGTCCCGGTGCCCTCGGCGATAGCGCTCACCCCCGACTGCGACAGCTGGCTGGAGGACCGCACCCATCCGGCGCACGGCCCGCCCGCGCCCAAGGGCGGCGACGAGCTCGGCAACCCCGGCCCGCACCGCCGTGTCCCGGCCGCACCCGTGCTCGTCATCGGCTCCCCGTTCCTGTGGTGGATGCGCGTCGGCGAGCTGCGTGCGGTCCTCGCCCCGGTCGTCGCCGGTACGGGACCCTCGGCGCACCCGGACATAGCCGCCGCCCGCCGCTTCGTGCGCGGGCTGGACGCGACGGTCGCCGTCTCCTCGGCGACCGGCCGATGTCGGGCGACCCGCCTCCTGTGCGCGGGCCTGGGCTGGGTGGCCCGGCTGCTGCTGCGGGGCTGCCGGGAGCACGCGGCGCTGATGGAGCGTGGGGTCGCCGCCGCGGCCGCCGAGCGGGCACAGGCCGTGGACTACGGACTGCGGATCGTCGCCCAGGAACAGGTCGGCCTCGCCTACGCGGGCTGGGACCGCCTGCTCACCCGGGTCGCGCTGCCCGCCTGGCGGATGGGGCGCTGGCCCTCCCGGCTGGACGCGGGAGTCGTCGCCGCGCTCACCGAGCTGTCCCGGCGGGACCGGCTGGCCGAGGGCTTCGCCTCCCGGCTCGGTGAGCGGCCCGCCTGCGACCTGCTGGAGGAGCCGGGCCTGGTGGACGAGGCCGCCTCGCTGCTCGCCGCGCGCCTCTTCCACGGCGGCCCCGCCGAGCCGGGACCGGACTGGTCGCCGGTGGCCTGGCAGGAGTATCCGGACGAGGTGGTCGACCGCACCTGGCGCACCGAGGCGGCCCGGCTGCACCGCGTCCTGGACTCCCTCGGCGTCCGCGCCGCCCCCGACCCCGTCGCCCCCGACCCCGTCGCCCCCGACCCCGCCGCCCCCGACCCCGGCGGGCCCACGCTGGCCCGGGTCCTGGACCACCTGACCGACCCGGCCGCCCACCGCCGGCCCAGGGAACTCCCGGCCTACGACGAGGACGGCGACGAAGCCGCCGGCACCGAGTGCAGCGCCGTTCTGGCCGCCGGCCTCGCCGCGGCCCTCGCCCGTGAGGAAGCCGCCGCCGTCAGCCCCGCCCCCGAGACGTCCGCGCCCGCCGGGCAGGGCCCCGACAGCGCCCTGTGGGACGACCGCGCGCTGCCCCTCTTCCCCCTCCAGCCCCCGCGCACCGCCCGCGAGCTGCTCGCCGACCACGTCACGGCGATGGTGTGCTGCGCGGCCATGGACACCGCCGGAGCCGCCCCCGGTCTGGACTGGCTCGACGGACCGTCCCTGCTGGTCGACGGCGAACGAGCCGCCGACCTGACGCCCAGAGTCCTCAGCCTCGTCGAGGAGGGAGACCCGGCCCCGCTGCGGGCCTGGCTGGTCGAGTCCGGGATACGTCCGGAGAAGCCCGTACGGCTGGTCTGACCTCGGCGTTTCGACGCTGTAGCGGAGCGAACCCTTCCACTTAAGGCGAATTCGCAACGAATCGTGACCGTACGCGTGCGTTATGTGATGTGCTGGGATCGTTCGGTGAACTGGCAAGCGCATCCGACATACGACATACGCCACGGTCCGGAACGGCACACGCTCGGCCACGAGGCACCGCACCACCGCACACGGCACCACCGCACCCCGCACGACGACTGGTATCAGCGCACTTCACGGGGGCACGAGGGAGGGGAGCCACCATGGCATCGGACCACATCCGCCGCTGGGAGTCGGGAGCACTCGCGCACGCCGTCACGGACCCCTTCGGCCAGGGTCCCGTGCCCTGGCTGCGCGGCAGCGAGACCTATTTCGACGACACCGGTCATGTCGTCCCCTGGTACGTCGACCCGAGCCGGCCGCAGCCCACCGGTGAGAACCCGCGGATCCCGGCGCCACGCAGTGCCGTCGGGCCCCGCTCGGCGGACGACGTGCACCGGCAGATCAAAGGATTCACCTCGACCGGCGCGGTCTCCCCCGGCGATGCCGTCGACTTCCACATCACCGTCGACCCGCCGCAGGAATTCAGCGTCGACATCTACCGCATCGGCCACTACGGCGGCGACGGCGCCGCCAAGATCACCACCAGCCCGCGGCTGTCCGGCATCGTGCAGCCGCCGCCGCTGGCCGCCGACCGGACGGTCTCCTGCCACCACTGGTGGCTGTCCTGGCGGTTGCAGGTCCCCTCGTACTGGAGCATCGGCGCGTACGTCGCCGTCCTCACCACGGCCGACGGCTACCGCTCGCACGTGCCCTTCACGATCCGCGACAACCACCCCGCCGACCTGCTCCTGCTGCTGCCGGACATCACCTGGCAGGCCTACAACCTCTACCCCGAGGACGGCCGCACCGGCGCCAGCCTCTACCACGCCTGGGACGAACGGGGCCGGCTGCTCGGCGAGGCCGACGCTGCGACCACGGTCTCCTTCGACCGGCCGTACGCGGGCGCGGGCCTGCCCCTGCACGTCGGCCACGCGTACGACTTCATCCGCTGGGCCGAGCGCTACGGCTACGACCTCGCCTATGCCGACGCCCGCGACCTGCACGCCGGCCGCATCGACCCGGCCCGCTACCGGGGCCTGGTCTTTCCGGGCCACGACGAGTACTGGTCCCCGCGGATGCGCCGCACGGTCGACCTGGCCCGGGACAGCGGCACCTCGCTGGTCTTCCTCTCCGCCAACACCATGTACTGGCAGGTGGAGTTGGGGCCGTCCCCGTCCGGTGTCGAGGACCGCCTGCTCACCTGCCGGAAGCGCAAGGGGCCGGGCAGGCCCGTGCTCTGGCGCGAGATCGACCGGTCCGAGCAGCAGACGGTCGGCATCCAGTACGCGGGACGGGTGCCCGAGCCGCATCCCCTGATCGTGCGCAACGCCGGCCACTGGCTCTGGGAGGCCACCGGCGCCCAGGAGGGCGACGAACTGCCGGGCCTGGTGGCGGGAGAGGCCGACCGCTACTTCCCGCGCACCGCGCTGCCCGAGCACGAGGAACGCATGCTGCTGGCCCACTCCCCTTACACCGACGGTGACGGCGTCGTGCGCCACCAGGAGACCTCCCTGTACCGGGCTCCCTCCGGCGCCCTGGTCTTCGCCTCGGGCACCTTCGCCTGGTCACCGGCGCTGGACCGCCCCGGCCATGTGGACCCCCGCGTCCAGCGCGCCACCGCCAACCTCCTGGACCGCATCTGCAAACGGGACTGACCCCGTGTCCGAGGACAACCCGGCATACGGGAGAATCGGGGGCACCTGTACAGAACCACGGGGAGGAACCGTGTCCGGATTCGTCGAAAAGCCCGAGCCCGTCGAGGTGCCGGGCCTGGTGCATCTGCACACCGGCAAGGTGCGCGAGCTGTACCAGAACGCGGCCGGGGACCTCGTGATGGTCGCCAGCGATCGCATGTCCGCCTACGACTGGGTGCTGCCGACCGAGATCCCCGACAAGGGCCGGGTACTCACCCAGCTCTCCCTGTGGTGGTTCGACAGGCTCGCCGACCTCGTGCCCCACCACGTCCTCAGCACGGAGCTGCCCGAGGGCGCCCCCGCCGACTGGGCGGGCCGCACGCTGATCTGCAAGTCGCTGAAGATGCTCCCGGTCGAGTGCGTGGCCCGCGGCTATCTCACCGGCTCGGGCCTGGCCGAGTACCAGGAGTCCCGGACGGTCTGCGGGCTCGCCCTCCCCGAGGGCCTGGTCGACGGCTCCGAGCTGCCCGCCCCGATCTTCACCCCGGCCACCAAGGCCGAGGTCGGCGAGCACGACGAGAACGTGTCATACGAGGAGGTCGCCCGGCAGGTCGGCGCCGAGACGGCCGCCCAGCTGCGCCAGGCCACCCTCGCGGTCTACGGACGTGCCCGGGACATCGCCCGAGACCGGGGCATCGTCCTGGCCGACACCAAGTTCGAGTTCGGCTTCGAGGGCGACACCCTCGTCCTCGCCGACGAGGTCCTCACCCCGGACTCCTCCCGCTTCTGGCCGGCCGACGAGTGGGAGCCGGGCCGCGCCCAGCCGTCGTTCGACAAGCAGTACGTGCGCGACTGGCTGACCTCGGCCGGGTCCGGCTGGGACCGCAGGAGCGAGCAGCCGCCGCCCCCGCTGCCGGAGCAGGTGGTCGAGGCGACCCGGGCGAAGTACATCGAGGCGTACGAGCGCCTGACGGGCAACACCTGGTCGTGAACGCGAAAGGCCCCCGGTGGAAACCGGGGGCCTTCTTCGTGGAGCGGACGACGAGGCTCGAACTCGCGACCTCAACCTTGGCAAGGTTGCGCTCTACCAACTGAGCTACGTCCGCATGCGCCGTGGCGCGAGAGCAACTATACCCAACCTCGCTCCCGAGCGAGACGCACTGCCGTATGGCGGTTCTCCGCACCGAGCTTGGTGGCGGCGGAGGAGAGGTAGTTCCGGACGGTTCCCGGCGACAGCGCGGCCCGCTCGGCGATCTCCGCGACCGGCGCCCCGTAGGCCGCCGGTTCCAGCACCCCCGCCTCCCGCGCGGTCAGCGGCGAGTCCCCGGCGGAGATCGCGTCGGCGGCCAACTCGGTGTCGACGTAGCGGTTTCCCGCGTGCACGGTACGGATGATCTCCGCGAGCCGCTGCGCGCTGACCGTCTTCGGGACGAACCCCCGCACCCCGGCGGCCAGGGCCCGTTTCAGATGTCCGGGGCGGCCGTGACCGGTCACGATCAGCACCTGACAACCGGGCAGTTCGGCCCGCAGCGATGTGGCGACCTTCACACCGTCCGCCCCCGGCATCTGCAGATCCAGGACCGCCACGTCGGGCCGGTGGCGGCCTCCGCGACCACGACGAGATCGTCCTCGAGGCCGAGCAGCGCGGCGAGCGCACCCCGGATCAGAAACTCGTCGTCGACGAGCAGCAGCCGGACCGCGGCCGTCATGAGGTGACTCCGCTCACACGCACGTCGGCCGTCCGTCCGGCCGGCGGCACCGATGCCACCACCCGGAACCCGTCCGTCCCCGCCGGCCCCGCCTCCAACGTGCCCTCCACCCCTGCCGGCCGCTCCCGCAGCCCCGCCAGCCCGGACCCGCCGCGCCCGGTGCCCCCGCCGTCCCGTCGTACCACCCCGTCGGTCTCCACCCTCAGCACCACGCACCCCTCCTGTACCCGCAGTCCCACCGTGCACCGTCCCGCGTCCACGTGCCGCAGCACGTTGGTCGTCGCCTCCCGGACCACCCAGCCGAGGGCCGACTGCACCTCGGCGGGCAGTCAGGCGCTCTCGCCGGTGACCTCGCAGCTGAACCCCGCGGCAGTCAACACCCCCTGTGTTCCGGAGAGTTCGGCGCCCAGGTCGGCATCCCGGCAGCCCCGCACGACGTCCCGGACCTCGCGTTGCGACTCCTGGGCTATCCGCTGCACCTCGATCATCTGCTCGACGGCCCCGGGCCGTTCCCGCCGAGCGAGTTGCACGGCCGGCTCGTTCTTGAGGGCGATGACGGCCAGGTTCCGGCCGAGGACGTCGTGCAGATCCCGCCCGAACCGCAGCCGTTCCTCGGCGACGGCGAGCCGGGTGCGGGTCTCGCGGGCCTCGTCGAGCGCGTAGACGGCGTTGAGCAGCCAGATGGAGAAGACCGAGGTGGCCGCGAGGAAACCGCCGGCGAGGAACACCACGAACGCCGTGACCGACGCGGACATCGCGGGGAACTTCAGCGGGAGGGAGACCGCGCCCGCTCCGAGGGCGGAACCCGCGAGCTGTGCGAGCACCCGCCGCCGGTCGCGGACGCCGAGCGCCGACGTGCCCGCTCCAAAGGCGAGGATCCCGACGAAGACGGTGGTCGCCGCGCTCCCGGTGTCCTGGTCCGGGGTGCCGTGCTCGCACAGGGCCGGCGCCGTGACGGCGAGGACGCAGGTGACCGCACCGAGCGCCCACAGCAGCCGCACCGGCCGGTCCCGCCGCCCGCGCGCCCAGTCCAGCGACCGGGAGGCGGTCACCGCGCAGGGCGCCGCGTGGACGACGACCGTCGTCATCAGCCAGACCGCCACCGGCCCCCGGGCCTGCCCGGCCGCCGGCAGCGCGATGGCCAGCACCTCGATCACCGCGAAGAAGTGGAACGACCGCCTCGTGTACGTCGGCGACGGTCAGCTCGGACGGGAAGCCGCCCTCCTGGAGCATCACGCCGGTGCGCGGCCGTACGGCGGCCCGCTCCCGGTACGGATCGCGGCCCAGTACCCGCACCCGGCCCCCGCTCGGCGGTGCGAGGCCCTCCAGCCGACGGTGGAGGTCTTGCCGGCGCCGTTGGTGCCGAGCAGCGCGAGGATCTCCCCGCGGCCGACGGAGAAGGTGATTCCGCGGACCGCCTCGAACCCGCCTCGGTAGGAACGCCGGAGATCTGTGACCTCAATCACGTGTTCGCCCATCACGTGTCCGTTGTCTTCGACGGTGTCTTCGATGGCTTCCATGGGACGAGCGTCCCCGGGGACCGGGCCCGGCAGCAGTGCGCGGTGTCATCACTCGCCATGACAAATGTCAGAGCGCGCGCCATGGGACACGAAAAAACCCCAGTCGCATGACTGGGGTTTCCTCTTCGAGCTGGAGCGGACGACGAGGCTCGAACTCGCGACCTCAACCTTGGCAAGGTTGCGCTCTACCAACTGAGCTACGTCCGCACTGCCTCCGATCGACTCCCACCGATCGGTGCGAGCACCAGCCTACCTGATCCACAAGCTTGATCAGGACCGGCGGTGCAGAGCGGGTGACAGGAATTGCACACTGCGCCTTCCCCCTGGAAGGGGGATGTTCTACTACTGAACTACACCCGCGTGTACTCCGTGGGTTTGGCCTTTCGGCCGCGCCCCTCGGCGTGCTCCAGACATTAGCTGATCAGCAGGGGGGTAGCGCAAGTCGGCTGTCCTCGGGGGTCGGTGACGGTCCCTGAGGACAGCCCGGACCGCGCCTCACTGCGCGGCGCTGAACGCCTCGTAGACCTTCTTCGGGATGCGGCCCCGCGCCGGGACGTCCATCTTGTTCGCCTGCGCCCAGGCGCGGACGGCCGCCGGGTCGGGGGCGACCTCCGTCTGCTTGTACGCCTTGCCCGACTTCGACCGCTTGCGGCCGGCCGTCACGTACGGCTCCAGGGCCTTACGCAGTTCCTTGGCGTTGGCTTGATTCAGATCGATCTCGTACGACTTGCCGTCGAGTCCGAAGGCGATCGTTTCCGCCGCTTCCGAGCCGTCGATGTCGTCAAAGAGAGTGACCACGACCTTCTGCGCCACGAATATCGGTCCCTTCGTGTGGCACGTCTATACAGCTCACCGGCGATGACGCGATGGTGGAGATGACGTGCCGAGTATCGGCTATTGCCAATTCATTTGTACAGTGCCTGGCAATACAAAGTGAAGCCCGACTAAATCCGCCGCGTGTCTCCAGCGCAATAGATGTCGTGGGCGAACCCGGGGAACTTTCCCAGAACTTTTCGCGCGGATCCCCCGCCGTCACCCGATCGTGATGCGGCTCACGTAGTTTCCTACAACTCTACCCGCGTAGAAATTTCGTGCGGGTAGTCTGAAGACGCCTGTCGGAGCCTCGGCGGGTAACTGCTCAGCAGCCAGCACCACAACACCGGGAGTGCCAGTGGCACGCGTCGTAGTCGACGTCATGCTCAAGCCGGAGATCCTCGACCCCCAGGGCCAGGCGGTCCAGCGTGCGCTGCCGCGCCTGGGTTTCGAAGGCATCTCCGATGTACGTCAGGGAAAGCGATTCGAACTGGAAGTTGACGGGCCGGTCGACGAGGCCGCGCTCGCCCGCATCCACGATCTTGCGGAATCCTTCCTCGCCAACACCGTGATCGAGGACTTCACCGTTCGGGTGGATGAAGTCGCGGAGGCGGCCAAGTGACCGCTCGTATTGGCGTCGTCACTTTCCCGGGAAGTCTGGACGACCGGGACACCCAGCGTGCGATCCGGCTCGCGGGTGCCGAACCGGTGGCCCTCTGGCACAAGGACAAGGACCTCCACCAGGTCGACGCGGTGGTCCTCCCGGGCGGTTTCTCGTACGGCGACTATCTGCGCGCCGGCGCCATCTCCCGTTTCTCGCCGGTGATGGAGACCGTCATCGAGCAGGCGAAGGCCGGCCTTCCGGTCCTCGGTATCTGCAACGGCTTCCAGGTCCTCACCGAGGCCCATCTGCTCCCCGGCGCGATGCTCGGCAACAACCACCTCCACTTCATCTGCCGCGACCAGAGGCTGCGGGTGGAGAACGCGGGGACCGCGTGGACCAGCGACTACCGCGAGGGCCAGGAGATCCATATTCCGCTGAAGAACATGGACGGCCGGTACGTCGCCGACGAGTACACGCTGGACAAGCTGGAGGCCGAGGGCCGGGTCGCGTTCCGGTACCTCGACGTCAATCCGAACGGCTCGCTCCGTGACATCGCCGGCATCACCAACGAGGCCGGGAACGTCGTGGGCCTGATGCCGCACCCGGAGCACGCCGTCGAGCCGCTCATCGGCAGCGGCCGCACCGACGGTCTGCCCTTCTTCACCTCGATCCTCAAGAAGCTGGTGGGCGCATGAGCCGGACGCCTCTGGACACGGTCGAACACGCGGCCGCGACCCCCGACGTCGAGCTGCCCTGGGCCGAACTCGGCCTGAAGAAGGACGAGTACGAGCGGGTGGTGGAGATCCTCGGCCGCCGCCCGACCGGCGCCGAACTCGCCATGTACTCGGTCATGTGGTCCGAGCACTGCTCGTACAAGTCCTCCAAGGTCCACCTCCGCCAGTTCGGCGAGAAGGCCCCGCAGAGCGACGCGCTGCTCGTCGGCATCGGCGAGAACGCGGGCGTCGTGGACGTCGGCCAGGGCTACGCGGTGACCTTCAAGGTCGAGTCGCACAACCACCCGTCGTACGTCGAGCCCTACCAGGGCGCCGCGACCGGTGTCGGCGGCATCGTCCGCGACATCATCGCGATGGGCGCGCGCCCGGTGGCCGTGGTCGACCCGCTGCGCTTCGGCGCCGCCGACCACCCCGACACCAAGCGCGTGCTGCCCGGCGTCGTCGCCGGCATCGGCGGCTACGGCAACTGCCTGGGCCTGCCCAACATCGGCGGCGAGGTCGTCTTCGACGCCTGCTACCAGGGCAACCCGCTGGTCAACGCCGGTGCCATCGGTGTGATGCGGCACGAGGACATCCACCTCGCCAAGGCCTCCGGCGCGGGCAACCAGGTCATCCTGTACGGCGCCCGGACCGGCGGCGACGGCATCGGCGGCGCGTCGATCCTGGCGAGCGAGACCTTCGACGACGCGAAGCCCTCCAAGCGCCCCGCCGTCCAGGTCGGCGACCCGTTCCAGGAGAAGCTCCTCATCGAGTGCACGCTGGAGGCGTTCGCCGAGAAGCTGGTCGTCGGCATCCAGGACCTCGGTGCGGCGGGCCTGTCCTGCGCCACCTCCGAGCTGGCCTCGAACGGCTCCGGCGGTATGACGGTGACGCTCGACGACGTACCCCTGCGCGACTCGACCCTCTCGCCCGAGGAAATCCTCATGAGCGAGTCGCAGGAGCGCATGTGCGCGGTGGTCGAGCCGGCGAAGGTCGACCGCTTCCTGGAGATCTGCGAGAAGTGGGACGTCATCGCGACGGTCATCGGTGAGGTGACCGACGGCGACCGCCTGGAGATCTTCTGGCACGGCGAGAAGATCGTCGACGTCGACCCGCGCACGGTCGCGCACGACGGTCCGGTCTACGAGCGCCCGTACGCCCGCCCGTCCTGGCAGGACGCCCTCCAGGCGGACGACGCGAACAGGCTGCCCCGCCCGGCGACCGCCGAGGAGCTCAGGCAGCAGGTCCTGAAGCTGGTCGGCTCCCCCAACCAGGCCTCCAAGAAGTGGATCACCTCGCAGTACGACCACTTCGTGCAGGGCAACACCGTCCTCGCCCAGCCGGAGGACTCCGGCATGATCCGCGTGGACGAGGAGACCGGCCTCGGGGTCGCCATCGCGACGGACGGCAACGGCCGCTACGCCAAGCTGGACCCGTACACGGGCGCGCAGCTGGCCCTGTCCGAGGCCTACCGGAACGTGGCCACGACCGGCGCCAAGCCCCTCGCCGTCTCCGACTGCCTGAACTTCGGCTCGCCCGAGGACCCGGCGGTGATGTGGCAGTTCGCCGAGGCGGTGCGCGGTCTGGCCGACGCCTGCCGGCAGCTGGGCACCCCGGTGACCGGCGGCAACGTCTCGCTCTACAACCAGACGGGCGAGGCGGCCATCCACCCGACCCCGGTGGTGGCCGTCCTCGGTGTCATCGACGACGTCGCCCGGCGCACGCCGGTCGCCTTCCAGGAGGAGGGCCAGCTGCTCTACCTCCTCGGTGACACCCGCGAGGAGTTCGGCGGCTCGGCCTGGTCCCAGGTCGTCCACGACCACCTCGGCGGCCTGCCCCCGAAGGTCGACCTGGAGCGCGAGCGCCTGCTGGCCGAGATCCTCATCTCCGCCTCCCGCGACGGCATGATCGACTCGGCGCACGACCTGTCCGACGGCGGCCTGATCCAGGCGGTCGTGGAGTCGGCGCTGCTCGGCGGGAAGGGCGCGCGTCTGGTCGTACCGGACGGACTCGACGCGTTCACGTTCCTGCTCTCCGAGTCGGCGGGCCGCGCGGTCGTGGCCGTGCCGCGCTCCGAGGAGGTCCGCTTCAACGACATGTGCGGCGCGCGTGGCCTGCCGGTGACGCGCATCGGTGTCGTGGACGGGGACTCGGTGGAGATCCAGGGCGAGTTCAGCCTCACCCTGTCCGAACTGCGCGAGGCGCACGAGGGCACGATCGAGGCGCTGCTCGCGTAGTCGGTGCCACGACGGCGAAGGCCCCGCCCGGACGCTTGTTCCGGGCGGGGCCTTCGCGGCCTCGTCGGATCCGGGCGAAGGCGGGTGTCGCCGGACGCCGGGGCCGCGCGGGACGGGAATCCGTGCCGGTCACACTCGTGAGTGATCGCGTCCGGACGCCCCAGGTGACGCTCGGAGCCTTTCGGACCGGAGGGCGGACACCCCATGCTGATGGCATGCGCTTGCGAAATGTCACCGAGGACGACGTGGACGCCTATGTCCGGATGCGCTGCGACCCCGTGATGATGAGGGACCTCGGCGGGCCGTTGCCCGAGGGCGGGATGCGGGACAAGGTGCGCCGGGATGCCGAGACGGCGGCCTCCGACATCGGGTGGATCAAGATGATCGTCCCTGATCCGGGCGTCCCCGAGGTCGTCGCGGGCCATGTCTGCGTCTGGACGCACGACGAGGGCGGGAAGCCGTTCTCGGAGATCGGGTGGATGGTGCTGCCCGAGTTCCAGGGCCGCGGGCTCGGCAAGCTCGCCGCCCGCGCTCTCCTCGAACAGGCCCGGGACGAGGACCGCTGGGGCGACATCCACGCCTTCCCGGCGACGGCGAACGGCCCCTCGAACGGCATCTGCCGGTCCCTCGGCTTCCGCCTCCTCGGCGAGACCGACGTCGATTTCGCCGACCGGGTCATCCACAGCAACCACTGGGTGATCACCCCGGCTTCCGACCTCGTCCCCTGACCGCCGGCTCGGCTCAGCGGCCCGGGTGCTCCAGGCGGGCGCGGACCGCGGGGCGGTCGACGCCGAGTTCGGTCAGGAGGTCCGCCGCGGGATCGGGCCGCTCGCAGTCGAGCAGGGCCAGCAGCAGGTGTTCCGGGGTGATGCGGCGGCTGCGGGCCTTCCTGGTCTCGGCCAGGGCGCGGGGGAGGACGGCGCGGGCGCCCGACGTGAGGGGGGTCCGCTTGCGGGACGCGGGGACCGGCGCGCGCTCGATCCCCCGGACGTCGACGCCGACCACGGCCAGCGCGGTCCGGTCCAGGGCGTCGAGGGCGGCGCGGGCGGTCTCCAGACCGGTGCCGAGGGCCCGGACCGCGCCGGGGTCGTGCAGCACTCCCAGCAGGAGGTGCTCGGTACCTATGCGGCGGTCGCCGCGCAGCGTGGTCTCCTCGAGCGCCGCCGCGACCGTCGCCCGGGCCTCTGCCGCGAACTGTTCGAACATGATCGTCTCACTTCCCGTACTTGGCGTGGACGGACTGCCGGGAGACGCCGAGGGCGTCTCCGATCTGCTCCCAGGACCAGCCCTGTTCACGGGCGCGTACGACCGCCGCGGCCTCGACCTGCTCGGCCAGTCGGTGCAGGGCACCCACCGCCCGCAGTCCCACCGCGGGGTCGTGCGACCTCAGGCGCTCCGAGAGCTCTTGCGCTTCCATGTCTGTCAGTCTGGGTTGACGGGCAGGCTCTGTCAACCCAGACTGACAGAGACCCGGCCGTCGGACCCAGGGCATACGCTCACCGCCATGCCGCCTGCCAGGAAACGCCCCAGGACGTACGACCCGGCCAGGACCCGCACCGCGGTCTTCGCCCAGCTCGCGCACGTGCGGGCCGCCGTCCGCACCCTCACCCCCGAGCAGCTCGCGCTCCCCACCCGCCTCGGCGAGTGGACCGTACGGGACCTCGTCGTCCACGTCGGCGTGGCCGTCACCGCCGTCCAGCGGGCTCTGGACGAGCCCGAGCCGGCCACCGCGGACGCGGTCCTCCTCGACTGGCCCTTCCGGACCGCCGCCGACTCCTCGGCGATCTCCGACTTCACCCGGCGGCTCGCCGACGGCCACCGCGACCTCGACGCCTACCTCGCCGACGCCGACGAGGGCCTGCGCGCCCTCCTCGCCGCCCACCCCGGCACCCGGCTGCTGGCCACCAGCGCCGGCGCGATGTCCCTGGACGACTACCTGGTCACCCGGACCGTGGAACTGGTCGTCCACACGGACGACCTCAACGCGGCGATCCCGGGATCAGCCATCCCCTGCGACCGGCAGGCCCTGGCCGCCTGCACCCGGCTGCTCGCCGACGCGCTGGCGGTCAAGGCGCCAGGCGGCTCCACCGAGGTGCGGGTGCCGCCGTACGCCGTGGTGCAGTGCGTCGAAGGACGCCGGCACACCCGGGGCACCCCGCCGAACGTCGTCGAGACCGATCCGCTCACCTGGATCCGGCTGGCCACCGGCCGGGTGGGCTGGCGGGAGGCGCTCGCGGACGCCAAGGTCAGCGCCAGCGGGGAGCGTGCGGACATCGGAGGCCTGCTGCCCCTGATGGGCTGAGGGAACCGATAGACCGGAGTGTTCCGTCGAACCGGCATGTACGGGTACAAGCAGCGCACGCAGCACAGGACCCTGACCATGACGGCCGCCGCCGTGCTCGTCCCGCTCGCGGTGGCCTGCGGCGGAGAGAAGGCCGGAGTCTCCGTGGGGGCCCGGCCACCGGTGACCGGGATCGAGTGGACCGTCGACAGCGTGACCGTGGACGGAACCACCCGGCGCGCCCCGTCCCACGCCCACGCCCACCTGCGGATCGACGACGGCAGGGCCGCCGGCGGCTTCGGCTGCAACCAGTTCAGCGCCACGGCGACGGCGACGGACGACCGGATCCGGCTGAGCAACGCCCGCACCACCCGCATGGCCTGCGACAACACCCGCATGACCTTCGAGCGCGCGCTCGCCCGCACCCTCACCGCGGGCCCGCTGACCACCCGGACCGACGGCCGGGACCTGACCCTCACCACCGCCGGCGGCGACCGGGTCGAGCTGTCCAGGAAATGACCTCCGGTGCCCCGAATGATGTGCGACACCTCACTCAGAGAAACGGTGTGAGGGGGTTGCGCGGGCTTGGGCCCGCCCGAAGGCACCCCGGCTGGAGAATCCTCTCAACGCGCTGACCTGCGAAGATGAAGAAAGCCACCAACGCGTCCGCGGTCGTAGATCCACTAAGGCCGGGTATCCCCAATTCGGACCAGTGGTCGATCTCGCCTACACTCGGTGCCGTGCCACGTGGTGACGGTCTCCTCAATCACGATCTGCTCCCCGGCGAGAAGGGCCCCCAGGACGCTTGCGGCGTCTTCGGTGTCTGGGCTCCCGGTGAAGAGGTCGCCAAGCTCACGTACTTCGGGCTGTACGCCCTCCAGCATCGGGGCCAGGAGTCCGCGGGTATCGCGGTCAGCAACGGCTCCCAGATCCTCGTCTTCAAGGACATGGGACTGGTCTCCCAGGTCTTCGACGAGACCTCCCTGGGATCGCTCCAGGGTCATATCGCGGTCGGTCACGCCCGCTACTCGACCACCGGTGCGTCCGTGTGGGAGAACGCCCAGCCGACCTTCCGTGCCACCGCGCACGGTTCGATCGCGCTCGGCCACAACGGCAACCTCGTCAACACGGCGCGGCTCGCCGAGATGGTCGCCGACCTCCCCAAGGACACCCACGGCCGGTCCACCCGGGTCGCCGCGACCAACGACACCGACCTGCTCACCGCGCTCCTCGCGGCCCAGGTCGACGCCGACGGCAAGCCGCTGACCATCGAGGAGGCCGCGCACGCGGTCCTGCCGAAGGTCCGGGGCGCCTTCTCGCTGGTCTTCATGGACGAGCACACCCTCTACGCGGCCCGCGACCCGCAGGGCATCCGCCCGCTGGTCCTCGGCCGCCTGGAGCGCGGCTGGGTCATCGCCTCCGAGTCCGCCGCCCTCGACATCTGCGGCGCCAGCTTCGTGCGCGAGATCGAGCCGGGCGAGTTCGTCGCCGTCGACGAGAACGGTCTGCGCACCTCCCGATTCGCGGATGCGAAGCCCAAGGGCTGTGTCTTCGAATATGTGTACCTGGCCCGCCCCGACACCGACATCGCCGGCCGGAACGTCTACCTGTCCCGGGTGGAGATGGGCCGGAGGCTCGCCAAGGAAGCCCCGGTCGACGCCGACCTGGTGATAGCGACCCCGGAGTCCGGCACCCCGGCCGCCGTCGGATACGCGGAGGCCTCGGGCATCCCGTTCGGCAACGGTCTGGTCAAGAACGCCTACGTCGGCCGGACCTTCATCCAGCCCTCGCAGACCATCCGGCAGCTCGGCATCCGCCTGAAGCTGAACCCGCTGAAGGAAGTCATCAAGGGCAAGCGGCTGGTCGTCGTCGACGACTCCATCGTGCGCGGCAACACCCAGCGGGCCCTGGTGCGCATGCTGCGCGAGGCCGGCGCCGCCGAGGTCCACATCCGGATCTCCTCGCCGCCCGTGAAGTGGCCCTGCTTCTTCGGCATCGACTTCGCCACCCGCGCCGAGCTGATCGCCAACGGCATGACCATCGACGAGATCGGCACCTCGCTCGGCGCCGACTCCCTGGCCTACATCTCCATCGACGGCATGATCGAGGCGACCACCATCGCCAAGCCGAACCTGTGCCGTGCCTGCTTCGACGGCGAGTACCCGATGGAGCTCCCGGACCCCGAGCTGCTGGGCAAGCAGCTCCTGGAGACCGAGCTGGCCGCCGGTCCGGCAGCCACGGCCGCGGCCGACGCGATCCGTCGCCCGTAAGCCTCGTCATCAACCCGAAAGATCCCAGGCAATGTCTGAGAGCCAGTCCTCCGGTGCCTCCTACGCGGCTGCCGGCGTCGACATCGAAGCGGGCGACCGCGCCGTCGAGTTGATGAAGGAGTGGGTGAAGAAGACCAGACGCCCCGAGGTCCTCGGCGGCCTCGGCGGCTTCGCCGGCCTCTTCGACGCCTCCGCCCTCAAGCACTACGAGCGCCCGCTGCTCGCCTCCGCCACGGACGGTGTCGGCACCAAGGTCGACATCGCCCGGCAGCTGGGCGTGTACGACACCATCGGCCACGACCTGGTCGCCATGGTCATGGACGACATCGTGGTGTGCGGTGCCGAGCCGCTCTTCATGACCGACTACATCTGCGTCGGCAAGGTCCACCCCGAGCGGGTCGCCGCGATCGTCAAGGGCATCGCCGAGGGCTGTGTGCTGGCCGGCTGCGCCCTGGTGGGCGGCGAGACCGCCGAACACCCGGGCCTGCTGGGCGCGGACGACTTCGACGTGGCCGGCGCCGGTACGGGTGTGGTGGAGGCCGACCGGCTGCTGGGCGCGGATCGTATCCGTACGGGTGACGCGGTGATCGCCATGGCGTCCTCCGGGCTTCACTCCAACGGGTACTCCCTGGTCCGGCACGTGCTGCTGAACCAGGCGGGGCTCGCTCTCGACGCCCATGTCGAGGAGCTCGGCCGCACCCTCGGCGAGGAGCTGCTGGAGCCGACCAAGATCTACTCGCTGGACTGCCTGGCCCTGATCCGCACCGCCGAGGTGCACGCCTTCAGCCATGTGACCGGCGGTGGACTCGCGGCGAACCTGGCCCGGGTGATCCCGGACCACCTGCACGCGCGCGTCGACCGGGCCACCTGGACGCCGGGTGCGATCTTCGACCTGGTCGGCCGGACCGGCAACGTCGAGCGGCTCGAACTGGAGAAGACGCTGAACATGGGTGTCGGCATGATCGCGATGGTCCCGCAGGAATCGGTGGACGTGGCGCTGGCCACACTGGCCGACCGCGGGGTCGACGCATGGGTGGCCGGCGAGATCACCGAGCGCGGCGAACACACCACGGGCGCGGAGCTGGTCGGCGACTACGCGTAGCGCGTGGGCCGACCGGCCATGAGGCCAGCACAAAACCCGGTCCGGCGTCAGAGCCCCGGACCGGGTATGTGAACGGCTAAGCAGCCGCGGGCATTACGCACCGCGACGATGTTGAGACTGGGGACTGGACTGGTCGTCCTCGTCCTCGTCGTCATCGTCGTTGTAAAGATCCGCGTACTGGGCGTACGGGTCGTCATCCTCGTCGTCGTCCTCGAACGGCTCGCCATTCGGCGGCTGGCTCGAAGTCGATGCGCCCAGCTCGCTGGCCAGACGTGACAGGTCAGTCCCACCGCTGTTGTACTTCAGCTGGCGGGCGACCTTCGTCTGCTTGGCCTTGGCCCGGCCGCGCCCCATGGCTCGACCCCCTCGGTGACGGGGCTCGACGGCCCCAGAGTCTGACACGCGTTCATGATCCGGAACGGACTCTCCTCGGAGAGACCGGTCCGTAGGGCTTCCACGGTACCTGAGCCCGCGCCCATACGGTACGTCGCCCGCACTACGCGCCTGGCTGCACGACCCGCGAGGTGCCCCGTCCCCGCTGGTCAACGACGATTTTAACCACTTCCTGGCGGGCGACCCGCCGACGAACGTGAGAGTTCTCTCCAACTGCCCGCCGGCGGGTACCGGAAATCCGTGCGGAAATCCCGCGTTCGGTCAGCGGCCGCCCGCCGTTGCGGCTTCGTGCATCCGCTGTTCGGCGATCCGGTCGGCCGCCGCGGCCGGCGGAATCCCGTCCTCCTTCGCACGAGCGAATATGGCCAGCGTGGTGTCGAAGATCTTCGCGGCCTTGGCCTTGCACCGGTCGAAGTCGAACCCGTGCAGCTCGTCGGCGACCTGGATGACCCCGCCGGCGTTCACCACGTAGTCCGGGGCGTAGAGGATCCCGCGGTCGGCGAGGTCCTTCTCGACACCGGGGTGGGCGAGCTGGTTGTTGGCCGCGCCGCACACCACCTTGGCGGTCAGCGCCGGCACCGACTCGTCGTCGAGCGCGCCGCCGAGCGCGCAGGGTGCGTAGATGTCGAGGCCCTCGACCCGGATCAGGGCCTCGGTGTCGGCGGCGACCTGGACCTGGGCGTGCCGGTCGGAGATCCGGCCGACGGCCTCCCGGCGCACGTCGGTGATCACCACCCGGGCGCCCTCCTCCAGCAGGTGCTCCACCAGGTGGTGGCCGACCTTGCCGACGCCCGCGATGCCCACGGTGCGACCGCGCAGCGACGGATCGCCCCACAGGTGCTGGGCGCTGGCCCGCATGCCCTGGTAGACGCCGTACGCGGTGAGCACGGAGGAGTCGCCGGCGCCGCCGTTCTCCGGGGAGCGGCCGGTGGTCCACCGGCTCTCGCGGGCCACGACGTCCATGTCGGCGACGTACGTGCCGACGTCGCAGGCGGTGACGTAGCGGCCGCCGAGCGACGCCACGAACCGCCCGTAGGCGAGCAGCAGCTCCTCGGTCTTGTCGCGCTCGGGGTCCCCGATGATCACGGCCTTGCCGCCGCCGTGGTCGAGTCCGGCCATGGCGTTCTTGTACGACATCCCGCGCGCGAGGTTGAGGGCGTCGGCGACGGCCGCCTCCTCGTTGGCGTACGGGTAGAAGCGGGTGCCGCCGAGGGCGGGGCCCAGCGCGGTGGAGTGGATGGCGATGACGGCCTTGAGGCCGCTCTTGCGGTCCTGGCAGAGCACGACTTGCTCGTGACCGCCCTGGTCCGAGTGGAACAGGGTGTGCAGGACGCCGGTGGAAACGTCGGTCACTGTGGTGACTCCCGGTTGTGTTCGCGGCGAGTGGAGACGGGGGCCTCCGTACGGGTGGCGGGGGCCGTGGCATGAGCGTAGAGCTCCTGCCCGCCCACCATCCGCGCCGTGTTCAGGATCACTCTCTCGCGCCGCGTGTGCACGTATGAGCGTGGGACGATTTGCTGTGGTTTCGCGGCTGCTCCGAAGTGGGTTCCGCTGGTTTCGAGCCCGGTGCGGTGGGGAGGGAGCAGGCGTGCCCAAGGTGTCATCGGTGGTCGTCCCCTACGCGACGTACCTGCGTGTGTACGAGCCGCTGGCCGCCTTTCCCGAGCCCGAGCGCGGCCACTGGGCGCGTTACGCCCGCCGTCCTGAGCGGCCGTCCTATCAGGACGAACTCCGGCGTGCGCTGGCCGACTTGCTGCCCACCCCGCCGATCCCGGTGCCGGTGCAGGAGAGCGCGGAGGCCTTCGTGCTGGAGGCCGACGGCGTCGTGTGCGTGTGCCCGTGGCGGACGCGGCTGCGCGGCTGGCAGGCCCTTCAGGAGCTGCCCGAGGACCTGCCGAACCTGGTCCTGGACGCGATGCTGCCGCCGGTCGTCCGCCGGCAGGCCGCGATGGACTACGAGCGGTGGCTGGCCCGCAACCCCGATTCCCGGCCCTGGATCCGTACGGCGACCTGGCAGGTCCCGCTGAACTGGTTCGTGCTGGTCTCCGACGAGGAGCGCCGGTACGAGAAGGGCACCGGCGAGATCCCGCCGATGCTGCGCTACCGCACGCCGATGGTGCAGGCCCGGCGCCGGGTGGCCCGGTCGCTGCGCACGCTGAAGGACGCCATCGACGAAGGGCCGCTCATCGACGGCCTGGTGGACGTGGGCCGCTGGCTGGAGGAGTTCCATCCGCGTTCGCTGGTCGAGCTGGACTACGGCGGCCTGGTGCACGCCCTGCCGGCCGGTGACCTGGAGGACGACCATTCGGCGGCCGACGTGGCGGCCGGCATCGAGGCGCTGCGGCAGGGCGACGGGACCGCGGCCGGTGAGGCGTACGGGCGGCTGGTGGAGCGCTGGCGGGCGGTACGGGACCGGCGGTCCGCGAACTGAGCTCGCGCGTGAGCGCCGATGCCGTTCACTCCGTACTGATTGTTGGATCACCTGATGGTGTGACAGCCGGATGACACCTCGGTGACGTGTGCGCACCGAGTGATGTAGGTCACGGCCCAGATGCCATGAAACAACGTACGTTGACGGCACTTCAGTGAACGCACGGGACGTTGGTCCCGATCCGGGCTTTTGCGTCAAGGGTGACGGACCGCACTTACACGGCTCTTGCGCCTCTTGCCACTCCTCGTGCCAAAATAGGACAAGGAGTCCGGGGAGGGCTCCTTCCGTCCGCTTGTGGTGCACTGTGGGCGGAATCTCAGCATTGCACTCGCTTTGGGGGGTCTGACGACTCCTGATCGCCATGTGACTGATCGTCACAGGGGCGTGACTGTCCGCTATGGCATGGTCCATCGGCTTCCGCGGCTGATGACTACCTGGGAGGGCAATTCCATCGGTTTGGCCGACGCGGCTGGACGGATGGTGTAGTTGTAGTGCCGAGGACAAGCCGTTCGTCCTATAACCGACTCGACTCGCGTCCGCCATTTCGGGCAACGCGGGTCAAGGTGCAGAATTTAGAGGAAAGAACCGAGAAGGTTCGGTTCTCCCGAGGAGGCCGCTCATGACCGCTCGCACCCCTGATGCCGAGCCGCTGCTGACCCCGGCTGAGGTCGCCACGATGTTCCGCGTCGACCCCAAGACGGTCACGCGGTGGGCGAAGGCCGGCAAGCTCACGTCGATCCGCACGCTTGGCGGACATCGGCGCTACCGCGAGGCTGAGGTCCGCGCACTGCTCGCGGGCATTCCGCAGCAGCGCAGCGAGGCCTGACCAACTGAATAGCGGGCAAACCGACCGGTCCCCCAACTGGCCGAGTTGCCCCGACCCTAGCTCCGAGCGACGCGGGACCTGCCCCAACGGGACCCACGCCCAGGCCGACAGAACTTCTCAGGCAGCGACACAGGGTGCGTCGTAGATCGCGCTGGACTCCGCCGGGTCCAGCGCGATCTTTTTTGTGTGTCCATGAGGTCTGGCCGACCGTGACCGGGGGCTCTGTGAGCAGCCTTGTCGGAGTCTGGGGAGGCCTGTCGGATCTCCTGTGAACGCACCCTGGGGGAGGGGGGAAGGAGGTCCGGCGGGAGCTCACGGGCATACCGCGGGAGGCGCCTCAGGGTGGTGCAATTGCACATATTAAATTGACTTGTTGTAGGCGGGGTGTAAGTACCGCCGTTTCAGGAACTTATACGGTGACTCCCGTCACATACCGCACGGCTTGTTTGTACCGACCCGGGTGCGCTAATGGAGCCGACCGCTCCACCGTCCCACAGGGGAACGGCTGTTGGGGCCGGCACCCCTCTCACGCGCCGACGGGGTCCTCGTCCTCCGCGGCGTCCTCGGGGGCGTCGCCGGCGTGCGGGGCGGAATCCATGGCCAGCCGCAGGAGCCGATGACAGACCGGGCAGTGACGGGTCAGGTGCCGGTACGACGAGGCGGCCGCCAGGTGGGCCCGCAACAGGGCTCGCGTCTCATGCCGCACCGAAGCCGCCATGCGCCACCTCCAGAGGGGGAGCCGAGGGGAAGCGAGCCCTGTCTTCTGGGTACCGACCGAATGTGACCCCGTCAAGAGCGCACCCCCTGTACCCGGCCAGGGCGGCAGGGGGCGCGCCGGTGCCGCCGGGCTGTGCGGTCCTGACGGGTTGTGCGGTGTCAGGTCGGTGCCTTGGCCCTGAGGGGCGGCGGAGTCGTCGGGGGACGCGCGTGAGGCCCGCTCCCCTTGCGGGGATGCGGGCCTCGGCTTGTTGCGGTCCTGACGGGATTTGCTGTGTCGGATTGCGGCTGCGCCGCGGGCGCGGCCTTCGTCCTGGCCGGGTGGTGGGGGAGGGGTCGTTGCCGGCGTCGGCCTGGCTGGCCCGCCGCACGGTGTGGCCGGCGGCGGCCGGCGCGCACGCCGCATGCGTGAGGCCCGCTCCCCTTGCGGGGATGCGGGCCTCGGCTTGTTGCGGTCCTGACGGGATTTGAACCCGCGGCCTCCACCTTGACAGGGTGGCGAGCACTCCAAACTGCTCCACAGGACCAGGTTTTGCGGCACTTTGTCTGCGCTGTGCTGCGAGAAGGACTGTACAGGAGGGTGAGGGTCCTGGTCGAACTCACGCAGCGTGCCCGGCCGGTTACGGGACGGCCGAGTCGATGGCCTTCACGATCCGCTTGTCGGAGACCGGGTACGCCGTGCCCAGCGCGTGCGCGAAGTAGCTGACCCGCAGCTCCTCCAGCATCCAGCGGATGTCCAGCACCTGCTGCGGCACCGGCCGCCCCTTGGGGAGCTGCTCCAGGAGCCAGGCGTACTCGTCCTGCATCTCGTGGACCTTCTCCATCCGGGTGGTGTCCCGCTGGACGTTGGCCGGCATCTGCTGCAGGCGCCGGTCGGCGGCCACCAGATAGCGCATGAGATCGCCGAGCCGCCGTATACCGGCCCAGGTCACGAAGCCCGGCTTCACCAGGGCGTCCAGCTGCTTGCGGACATCCGTCAGGTTCGCCAGCAGGGCGGGGCTCCGAACGCCCTTCAGACGGCGCTCACAGGCCTGCCAGGCGGCCAGCACCTGCTGCACCTGCCCGACCGTACGGACCGTCGTGTCGACGATCTCCGCGCGCACCTTGTCGTACAGCTTCCGGTACGACTCCTCGTCCCACACCGGCCCCCCGAAGTCGCCGATCAGCTTGTCCGCCGCCGCCATCGCGCAGTCGTCGAACAGGGCCTGGATCGTGCCGTGCGGGTTCGCGGACAGCGCCAGCTTCTGGGCGTTCGTCAGCTTCTCGGACGCGAACTTCGCCGGGTTCACCGGGATGTTGCGGAGGATCAGCCTGCGCGTGCCCTTCCACATCGCCTCGGCCTGCTCCTCCTCGGTGTCGAAGAGCCGGACCGAGACCGTGTCCCCGTCGTCGACGAGCGCCGGGTACGCCTTCACCGGCTGGCCGGCCCGGCGTGTCTCGAAGACCCGCGTGAGCGCGCCGATCGTCCAGTCCGTCAGGCCCGTGCGCTCCAGCGACTCGCCGCCCTCGCGCTGCGCGGTTGCCGCGGCGGCCTGTGAGATGGCCTGGCGGGCCTTCGGCTTCAGCCGGAGCTTCAGCGCCTCCAGGTCCTTGTCCTCGGCCAGCTTCCGGCGCCGTTCGTCGACGATCCGGAAGGTGATCTTCAGATGGTCCGGGACCTTCGCCCAGTCGAAGTCCTCGGCCTCGAAGGGAACACCCACCATGCGCTTGAGCTCACGGGCCATGGTCACCGGCAGGGGCTCCTGCAACGGGACCGCGGTGTCGAGGAAGCGCTTCGCGAAGTTCGGTGCCGGCACGTAGTTGCGGCGGATCGGCTTGGGGAGGGTACGGATCAGCTCCGTGACCACCTCTTCCCGCAGGCCCGGGATCTGCCAGTCGAAACCCTCGTCCCTGACCTGGTTGAGGACCTGGAGCGGGACGTGGACGGTGACCCCGTCGGCGTCCGCGCCCGGCTCGAACTGGTACGTCACCCGGAACTTGAGCTGCCCCTGCCGCCAGGAGTCCGGGTAGTCGGCCTTGGTGACCGCCTCCGCCGACTCCCGGATCAGCATTTCACGCTCGAAGTCGAGGAACTCCGGCTGCTCGTGCCGCTTGTGCTTCCACCAGGAGTCGAAGTGGGCGCCGGACACGACGTGTTCGGGCACCCGCTGCTCGTAGAAGTCGAAGAGCGTGTCGTCGTCCACGACGATGTCCCGGCGCCGGGCCCGGTGCTCCAGCTCCTCGACCTCGCTCAGCAGCTTGCGGTTGTCGGCGAAGAACTTGTGGTGGGTCCGCCAGTCGCCCTCGACCAGCGCGTTGCGAATGAAAAGCTCGCGGCTGGTCTCCGGGTCGATCCGGCCGTAGTTGACCTTCCGGTCGGCGACGATCGGCACGCCGTACAGCGTGACCTTCTCGAGGGCCATCACGGCCGCCTGGTCCTTCTCCCAGTGCGGTTCGCTGTACGTCCGCTTCAGGAGGTGCTCGGCGAGGGGTTCCACCCACTCCGGCTCGATCTTCGCGTTGACCCGCGCCCACAGTCGGGACGTCTCCACCAGCTCCGCCGACATCACGAACCGGGGAGTCTTCTTGAACAGCGCCGAGCCGGGGAAGATCGCGAACTTGGCGCTGCGGGCACCCAGGTACTCGTTCTTCGCGCCGTCCTTGACGTCCTTCATGCCGATGTGCGACAGCAGACCCGCGAGCAGGGAGACGTGCACGCGGTCGCCGGGGGCGTCCTCCTCGTTGAGGTGGATGCCCATCTGCTTGGCGACCGTGCGCAGCTGCGAGTAGATGTCCTGCCACTCCCGGATGCGCAGGAAGTTCAGGTACTCCTGCTTGCACATCCGCCTGAAGGAACTGGAGCCGCGCTCCTTCTGCTGCTCCCTGATGTACCGCCACAGGTTGAGGAAGGCGAGGAAGTCGCTGGTCTCGTCGCGGAAGCGGGCGTGCTGCTGGTCGGCCTGGGTCTGCTTGTCGGCCGGGCGCTCCCGCGGGTCCTGGATGGAGAGCGCGGCGGCGATGACCATGACCTCGCGGACGCAGCCGTTCTTGTCGGCCTCCAGGACCATGCGCGCCAGACGCGGGTCGACGGGCAGCTGGGCGAGCTTGCGGCCGCTGTCGGTGAGCCGCTTGCGGGCGTCCTTCTCGTCCGGGTTCAGCGCGCCCAGCTCCTGGAGCAGCTGCACACCGTCCCGGATGTTGCGGTGGTCCGGCGGGTCGATGAAGGGGAACTTCTCGATGTCGCCGAGGCCCGCCGCGGTCATCTGCAGGATGACGGAGGCGAGGTTGGTCCGCAGGATCTCGGCGTCGGTGAACTCCGGGCGGGCGAGGAAGTCCTCCTCGTCGTACAGCCGGATGCAGATGCCGTCGCTGGTCCGGCCGCAGCGGCCCTTGCGCTGGTTGGCGCTGGCCTGGCTGATCGGCTCGATGGGCAGCCGCTGCACCTTGGTGCGATGGCTGTAGCGGCTGATCCGGGCGAAGCCCGGGTCGATGACGTACTTGATGCCGGGCACGGTCAGCGAGGTCTCGGCGACGTTGGTCGCCAGAACGATCCTGCGACCGGTGTGCTGCTGGAAGACGCGATGCTGCTCGGCGTGCGAGAGGCGTGCGTACAGCGGGAGCACTTCCGTGAACCGGTAGTTCTTCTTCTCCAGCGCGTCCGCCGTGTCGCGGATCTCGCGCTCGCCGGAGAGGAAGACCAGGATGTCGCCCTTGCCCTCGCCCTGGAGCTCCTCGACGGCGTCGCAGATCGCGGTGATCTGGTCGCGGTCGGCGTCCTCGGTGTCCTCTTCGAGGAGGGGCCGGTAGCGCACCTCCACCGGATACGTCCGACCGCTGACCTCGACGATCGGGGCGTCCCCGAAGTGCCGGGAGAACCGTTCGGGGTCGATGGTCGCGGAGGTGATGACCACCTTCAGGTCCGGCCGCTTGGGCAGCAGCTGTGCCAGGTAGCCGAGCAGGAAGTCGATGTTGAGGGACCGCTCGTGGGCCTCGTCGATGATGATCGTGTCGTAGGCGCGCAGCTCGCGGTCGGTCTGGATCTCGGCGAGCAGGATGCCGTCCGTCATCAGCTTGACGAAGGTGGCGTCCGGGTTCACCTGGTCGGTGAAGCGGACCTTCCAGCCGACGGCCTCCCCCAGCGGCGTGCGCAGCTCCTCGGCGACCCGCTCGGCGACGGTACGGGCGGCGATCCGGCGGGGCTGGGTGTGCCCGATCATGCCCCGGACACCGCGCCCGAGTTCCAGACAGATCTTCGGGATCTGCGTGGTCTTGCCGGACCCGGTCTCACCGGCGACGATCACGACCTGGTGATCGCGTATCGCCTCGGCGATCTCGTCCTTCTTCTGGCTGACGGGCAGCTGCTCGGGGTACGAGACGGCGGGCACGACGGCGCGTCGGCCGGCCATCCGTTCCTCGGCCCTGGCCACTTCGGCCTCGATCTCCGCGAGGACGGCGGACCGGGCCTCCGGCTTACGGATCTTGCGTGCGCCTTCCAGCCTGCGCCCGAGCCGGTGCGCGTCGCGCAGCGAAAGCTCGGTCAGGCGGGGGGCGAGAGCGCCGAGGGCGGGGGCGGGATGCGTAGACATACGCGGTCCAGGATCTCACCTCGGCGAAATTCATGGCGAACGCTTTTCCCTCCGGCGGTTCGCCGGGGCTGTGGGGGCGCCCTACGGGGTTCGCTGGGCTGGAGGGGTGGCGGCGGCCGAAGGCGGCGGAGCGGTGGAGGTGGCGGGAGCCGAGGCCGCAGCCATGGACTTCGCCGTGTTGGACACCGCCTTGATGCCCAGGTAGGCGGTGGTCATGCTGCTCACGGCCGTGAAGGCCGCGCTGAGAACGCCGATGATCACCGACGTGTCGCCGCTCAGCCGCCAGACGCCGAACACCGCGACCGCGGCGATCGCGAGGTTGCTGACGACGACGGCCAGCAGGCCGTATCTGGCGCGGACCTTCTCCAGCTCTGATTCCTGGTCCCGGCTCATCTTTCCCCACCCTGACAACGTGTCGACGCGCCAGAACCTAGCGTCACGCCGGCCCCGCCGCCAAGGAGAGCGGGCCAGCCTGCCGGGAAGACGTCGTCATCGCCCAGCAGGTCCGCGCAGGCGTCCACCGGCACGGTGCCGGCGTTGTGGAGGTCGATCCCGCCGTCGGAGCCGACCCTGACCAGCGCCCGGCCGGCCGCGGTGTGCCCCTTGGTGAGGTTCCACCGCGTTGGCATGCAGCCGTCATGCACTCAACGTGATCTCGAAGGAACGCCGGAATCGGTCCGTGCGGCGAAAGAGAACAGCCCCTCCGGAATCCCGGAGGGGCTGTCTGCTGTGGCTGGGGCCGGGGTCGAACCGGCGACCTATCGCTTTTCAGGCGATCGCTCGTACCAACTGAGCTACCCAGCCACGAGGTTTCACGTGAAACCCCAGCGGTCCTGACGGGATTTGAACCCGCGGCCTCCACCTTGACAGGGTGGCGAGCACTCCAAACTGCTCCACAGGACCAAGCTTTGTGTGCAACAGTGTCGCACACGATCTTGCGTGCCCCCAACGGGATTCGAACCCGTGCTACCGCCTTGAAAGGGCGGCGTCCTAGGCCGCTAGACGATGAGGGCTATCGGCCCGCCTGGGCGCTTCTCAGCGCGTCGGGGACGTGAGAAGCATATGGGATGGCGAGGAGTATCGCCAAAACGGTTTACGACCCCGAGGGCGCCGGGGTGGCGGGCGTGCCTCCTGAGGGCGACGGGTTCTTCGTGCTCCTCGTGCTCTTCGTGGGGGAGGGAGTGCCGCCGGGCTGGTTCTCCGCGGCCAGGTGCCGGCTGACTTCGGCCGTCGTCTCACCCAGACCGCCCAGCTTGATCTCGTCCCAGGCCTGGAGCCGACGGGTGTCGCGGTCGAAATAGAGGACCGAGGCCTCGATGGGGTCCGGATACTTGCCCTCGACCGCGCGCAGACCGCTGCCGCCCGTGGAGCCCTCCACCCGCAGTCGGGTGCCGTGCGCCAGGATCTCGGTCTGCTCGTGGTGGAGATGGCCCGCCAGGACCAGGGGCACCTCACCGTCCGACATACGCGCGGCCGCCGGCTCATGGGCGATGGCCACGTCCACCGGGGTGTCGGCCGCCCGCTGTTCCCGCAGGGCGGTGGCGAGGTGGTCCCCGGCCTGTTCCTCGGCGGTGTCCCCGCCCGGCACCGCCGAGCGGTCGGGCGTGTACTGGGGGTCGCCGATCCCGGCGAAGCGCATCCCCGCGATCGTCTCCGCGTGGCCGTCGTCCAGGACGTGCACGTTCTTCATGCGGGACAGGTAGCGCTGCGTGAGGTCCGAGTCATGGTTGCCCCGGACCCAGACGTAGGGAACGCCCAGGTCGGCGATCGGGTCCAGGAAGCCGTTCTCGGCCGCTGTGCCGTGATCCATGGTGTCGCCGGAGTCCACGATCACATTCACGTCGTACTGCTGCACCAGCGAAGCGATGATCTTCCAGCTCGCCGGGTTGAGATGGATGTCGGAGACGTGCAGGACGCGCAGGGTGGTCGGGTCCGGTGTGTACGCGGGGAGCGTGGAGGTGGCGTCGTACAGCTTCGTCACATTGGTCACCAGCCGCGCCAACTCCTTCTGGTAGACGTCGAATTCGGTGACGATGCTGCGTGCGTTGCCGACCAGGGCGGGGGCCGAGGAGAGCAGGCCGGAGAACCTCGGTTCCAGCACCGACTCGGGGTTCCAGGTGGCGTACGCGGACACGCCGGAGGCGGTGAGCAGGGTGAGGGCGAGGCCGCCGGCGGCCAGGGCACGGCGCGGGCGGCGGTAGACGGCGAGGCCGAGGGCGGTGGCGCCGCAGACGACGGCCACGCAGGAGCGTTCGGCCAGGTCCAGGGTGCCGTGCTCGACGTCCTGGGCGACCTCGTCCTGAAGACCGGAGAGGCGTTCGGGGTGGTCGACCAGCGCCTGGGAACGGACCGGGTCGAGCTGGTCGACGTTGACGTCCAGGCGGAGCGGCGCGCTGTGGGTGTCCAGGTAGAGGGCGCCCAGCGGGGAGACGTTGATCTTCGTGCCGCCGTGCAGTGACGGGCGCAGGGTCATCGTCGTGTCCATCGGGCCGACCTGGGCCCGGACGTTCCCGACCACCAGCAGGCCGAGCCAGGCGCCGGCCAGCACGACGGCTGTCAGGCCGAGGACACGGATCCAGACGGGCGGTGCGTGGGCATCGGGGGCGAGTTCCAGGTCGGGGAGGCGGGTGCGGGCTCGGGCTCGGACGCGGGCCATTGGTGCCGTATGCCCAGGATTGCGGGCGCGTATGCGAGCGCGTGGGGACCCGGCCTGGCGGCGGGGCCCGTGGCCTGCACGCCGGGGGGCTGCCGGCCCGGGTGCCGAGGGCTCCTGGCCCGGGTGCCGTGGCTCCCGGGCTGGATGCCGGGGCGCTCGGGACTCTCGTACGGGCGTTCCGTACCGGACAATGGGCCTGTGCTGGAGATGACGCGCGAGGAGTTCGAGGAACTGGTCGCCGAGGCGCTCGACCGGATCCCGCCGGAGCTGACCCGGCTGATGGACAACGTGGCGGTGTTCGTCGAGGACGAGCCCGACGACCCGTCCGACCCCGAGCTGCTCGGGCTGTACGAGGGGACCCCGCTGACCGACCGCGGCGAGTGGTACGCGGGCGTGCTGCCGGACCGGATCACCGTCTACCGCGGACCGACCCTGCGGATGTGCGCGTCAAGCGAGGAGGTCGTCGCGGAGACCGAGGTGACCGTGGTGCACGAGGTCGCCCATCACTTCGGCATCGACGACGCGCGGCTGCACGCACTGGGGTACGGGTGACGCCCCGGTTGCGTGTCCTCCTGCGGGCGACGGGAGTTGGGGAGGTTGACTCCTTTCTCCGCCCCCGGAGGTGGCCGCCGTGCGCCCCTTGTACGTACCCGTCCGTCTGGCCGTGACCGTGATGGCCGTCGCGGCCGCCGCGGGCTGTGTGAACGTCGGGGACGACGCGGGGAAGGCCAAGCCGTCGCACTCCGCCGGGCACCGGGACGGTGACGGGGGCGACGGAGGCTCCGGGGTGTCCGGCGAGGGCGGTGCCGGGTACGGCGGCGAGGCGGCCGACGGGAAGCGGGGGCATGGAGGAAAGCCGAAGCCGGGGGAGTCCGGGTCGGCGTCCGCCAAGCCGGCCAAGGGTGCGAGCGCGGGGCCGACGGCCGTGGTGAAGCCGGGCGACAGCGCGCCGCCGGGAGCGCCGGCCGGGCCGACGGGGGCACCGGCGTCACCCACACCGCCTGCGGCCTCCCCCACGCCGCCGCCGGACTCGCCGACACCGCCACCGCCGGTCACGGACCCGCCGTCCGCCGAGCCGTCCTCGTCGGCGCACGAGGACACGGGGCCGCAGCTGGTCCAGCGGGAACCGGCCCCGATGGCGGGCGCCCCGGCCTAGCTGTGAGCTGGGCCTTTGAGGGTGGGTTTGCCTTGAGGGGTGTTGGGTGCGTATGGTGGTAGATCGTTTGATCCCATTTGCCCGGCGCCACCGCAGAGCGCGCCGTGTGGCGCGTACTCTCCCCTTGCCGTGGCGGACCGCATTGAGGCGGTCGTGAGCGAATCACGGAGTTGACGGGCGCGTGCCGAAGAGACTCCGGAAGGTTTCGCATTCGCATGTCCGTGTCCAGTACTGATCAGTTCGTCGTGTCCGAGAACAACGAGGACAACGAGCTGGTGACCCAGGTCTCCGAGGAGACCGCTGACACCACCGACACCACTGACACCACCGACACCCCTCAGATCACCTTCGCCACCCTCGGTCTCCCCGAGGGTGTCGTGCGCAAGCTCGCGCAGAACGGTGTGACCAGCCCCTTCCCGATCCAGGCCGCGACCATCCCGGACGCCCTGGCCGGCAAGGACATCCTCGGCCGTGGCCGTACCGGCTCCGGCAAGACCCTCTCCTTCGGTCTGCCCACCCTGGCCACGCTGGCCGGCGGCCGTACCGAGAAGAAGCGCCCCCGCGCCGTCATCCTCACCCCGACCCGTGAGCTGGCCATGCAGGTCGCGGACGCCCTCCAGCCGTACGGCGACGTCCTCGGCCTGAAGATGAAGGTCGTCTGTGGCGGTACGTCCATGGGCAACCAGATCTACGCCCTGGAGCGCGGCGTCGACATCCTCGTCGCCACCCCCGGCCGTCTCCGCGACATCATCAACCGCGGCGCCTGCTCCCTGGAGGACGTGCAGATCGCCGTCCTCGACGAGGCCGACCAGATGTCCGACCTGGGCTTCCTGCCCGAGGTCACCGAGCTGCTCGACCAGATCCCGGCCGGCGGCCAGCGCATGCTGTTCTCGGCCACGATGGAGAACGAGATCTCCACGCTGGTCAAGCGCTACCTGACCGACCCGGTCACGCACGAGGTCGACAGCGCCCAGGGCAACGTCACGACGATGTCCCACCACATCCTCATCGTGAAGCCGAAGGACAAGGCGCCGGTCACCGCCGCGATCGCCTCCCGCAAGGGCCGCACGATCATCTTCGTCCGCACCCAGCTGGGCGCCGACCGGATCGCCGAGCAGCTGCGCGACGCCGGTGTGAAGGCCGACGCGCTGCACGGCGGCATGACCCAGGGCGCCCGCACCCGGACGCTGGCCGACTTCAAGGACGGTTACGTCAACGCGCTCGTCGCCACCGACGTCGCCGCCCGCGGTATCCACGTCGACGGCATCGACCTGGTCCTGAACGTGGACCCGGCCGGCGACCACAAGGACTACCTGCACCGCGCGGGCCGTACCGCCCGCGCCGGCCGCACCGGAACCGTCGTCTCCCTCTCCCTCCCGCACCAGCGCCGGCAGATCTTCCGGCTGATGGAGGACGCGGGCGTCGACGCCGGCCGTCACATCATCAACTCCGGTACGGCCTTCGAGCCGGAGGTCGCCGAGATCACCGGTGCCCGTTCGATGACCGAGGTCCAGGCCGAGTCCGCGGGCAACGCGGCGCAGCAGGCCGAGCGCGAGGTCACCCAGCTCACCAAGGAGCTGGAGCGGGCCACCCGCCGTGCGGCCGAGCTGCGCGAGGAGGCCGACCGTCTGGTCGCCCGTGCCGCCCGCGAGCGCGGCGAGGACCCGGAGACGGCGGTGGCCGAGGCCGCTGCCGTGGCCGAGGCCGAGGCCGAGGTGGCGGAGCAGCCGGCCGTCGAGGCACCGGTCCGTCAGGAGTCCTCCTCGTACGAGCGTCCGCGTCAGCAGCGCGACGAGCGGGGCAACTACGAGCGCCGTGACCGCCGTGACGACCGTCCGTCGGGTGGTTTCCGTCGTGACGACCGTCGTGACGGTGACCGTGGCGGCCGTTCCTTCGAGCGTCGTGACGACCGTCCGTCGGGTGGTTTCCGCCGGGACGACCGTCGTGACGGCGGTGACCGTGGCGGCTTCCGCCGCGACGACCGTCCCTCCGGCCACCGGGGCAGCGACCGTCCCTTCAACCGCGACCACCGCGACGACCGCCCGGGCTTCCGCAGCGGCGGGCACGACCGCCCCTACGGCCGTCGTGACGACCACCGCGGCACCGGCTCCTTCGGCCGCCGCGACGACAAGCCGCGCTGGAAGCGCAACGGCTGACATCCAGTGAGCTGGGGAAGGGCCCGCACGACTCCGGTCGTGCGGGCCCTTCCGCGTTCCCGGATCCCGGCAACCACCTTCTGTTCACGGTCAATTCACTAGGGGTGTCCGTGCGGCGACGGTTAGGATCTCTTGAATTTTGAACTTCTTGGGGGACTCCTTGAACCGGCACGCCCGGATCGCACTCACTCTTGTCGGACTGGCCGCCCTCGGTGCCGGTTCGCTGACCACCGCGGGCACGGCCACGGCGGACACCACCCCGACGCCCATCGCCACGGACGGCGTCTGGGGCATCGACTACGCGGGCGGTTTCCTGACCTCCGTGGAGAACACCCCGAGCGGCTACCAGTGGCTGGTCGGCCGGCGGATCTCGGCCGACGGTTCCACGGTGCTGGAGAAGACGTACCGGGGAATGGCCGACAGCACCGGCATCCATCCGCAGCGGGTGCCGTGCGACGCGGGGCCGCAGGGGTGCGTGCCGACGCGTTCCTTCGGCAACACCTGGGTCGGCGCCTTCATGGAGGACGGCACCGGCAGGCAGACGGCCCAGATCCACCTGGGCAGCAACACCCTGGACGGCAAGTCCCAACCGACCGTCACCGGCGGCCGGTTCGTCGACGCCAGCGGCCGTTACTACGTCTACCAGGCATCCTCCACCGGTAAGCAGTACGTCGACGCGGTGAACCCGTTCCGCTACGAGGACGTCCGGCTGACCCGGTCCATCACCGCCGCCTCCGTGTGGGGCTCGACGCTGTGGACGCCGGGCACCGGCAACGGCGTCGTCACCGGATACGGCCTGGAGACGAAGAAGACGGTCGCCACCGTCTCCACCGGTGCGCCCTGCACGGTCAAGGAGCTCCAGGTCGTCGGCCGCTGGGTCTACTGGAACTGCGGCCCGACCGGCGCGGCGGGCGTGTACGACCGCACGGCGAAGAAGAACGTCAAGGTGCCCTCCGGCCCGGCGCTCGTCGGTGACGGCTACCTCGTCCAGCACGACCGGACCGCGGGCAAGCTCATGCTGACCGACTTCCACACCGGGACCGCGGCCGTGGCCCGCGCCATCGCCGACCTGCCCGCCGGGCACACCACCGACCAGCGACGGCTGACCTGGTCCGTGGACAAGTTCGGTGGTGACATCGCCTACGTCGGCCCGGACGACGTGATCCGAATAGCGCCGAGCGGGGTGCCGACACAGTCCCTGACCGGGGTCGAGTCGAACCCGGACGACTCGGACGAGAACCCGAGGGTCGGCGTATCGGGCAGCACCACCTGGGACAGCCTCTGGCAGCTCAGCAAGCCCGCGAACTGGACCTTCACCGTGAAGGACACGCACGGGCGCACCGACCGCACCATCAAGGGCAGCGCGGCTTCCGTGGCCGTCGACTGGGACGGGACGAACGACAGGGGCGGCTACCCGCTCAACGGTCCGAAGACCTGGACGCTGACCGCCACCGCGGTGGAGGGCTCAGGCACCTACACGACGAGCGGGAAGTTCGGCTACACCGGCGGCACGCAGGGCTTCCACGACCAGAACGGCTTCTACTACGGCGAGCTGGCGGCCCTCAACTCCACCGGCAGCCTGATGCTGTACGCCACCACCGGCGTCGGCAAGTTCACCGGACATCGGTCGGCCTCCGGCTGGGCGGCGGGCACGGCGGCCGTTCCTTTCGGGGACATGAACGGCGACCGGTGCGCGGAGATGCTGGTGCGGATGCCGAACGGGGAGCTGCGCCGGTACGACGGCAAGTGCGACGGCTCGTACAAGCCGTCCGACAGGCACGCCTCCCTCGGCACCGGCTGGAACGGGTACGACGTCCTCACCGCTCCCGGTGACCTCACCGGCGACGGCCTCACCGACCTGCTGGCCCGGAAGTCCGCCACCGGGGACGTCTACCTGTTCGCGAACGACGGGGCCGGCAAGCTGAAGGCCCGGGTCAAGATCCGCACCTGGTCGGCGTACACGAAGATCGTCGGCGCCGGTGACCTGAACGGCGACGGCTTCGGGGACGTGCTGGCGCTCGACAAGGCGGGCGCGCTCTGGCGCTACGACGGCACCGGGACGAGCCAGGTGAAGGAGCGGGTGATGGTCGCGGCGCACTGGAACGCCTCGTACAACGCGGTCGTGGGCGTCGGCGACATCACCGGGGACGGCAAGAACGACCTTGTGATGCGGGACACCGCGGGCAATCTGTACCGGCAGACCGGGACCGGCAAGGGGTCCTTCGCCGCCCGGGTGAAGATCGCGACGGGGTGGCAGCGCTTCAGGGCGCTCTTCTAGGCGGCCTGTTTCCGGCGGGTTCCAGAGTGTTTTCGGCCAAGCTGTGATGCATGTCACGCCCCCGGTGAGGGAATCGCTGGGGGCATGACAGATGACGCGATAGGCACAGCGACCTCCGACGAGGAGCGGCTGGCCCAGCTCGGCTACACCCAGGTCCTGGCCCGCCGTATGTCGGCCTTCTCGAACTACGCGGTCTCCTTCACGATCATCTCGGTCCTCTCCGGCTGTCTCACCCTCTACCTCTTCGGCATGATCACCGGCGGCCCCGCCGTGATCACCTGGGGCTGGGTGGCCGTGGGCCTGATGACCCTCTTCGTCGGCCTCTCCATGGCCGAGATCTGCTCCGCCTATCCCACCTCGGCGGGCCTCTACTTCTGGGCCCACCGGCTGGCCCCGCCGCGCTCCGCGGCCGCCTGGGCATGGTTCACCGGCTGGTTCAACGTGCTCGGCCAGGTCGCGGTGACCGCGGGTATCGACTTCGGCGCCGCGTCCTTCCTGGGCGCCTACCTGAACCTGCAGTTCGACTTCACCGTCACCCCCGGCCGCACGATCCTCCTGTTCGCCGGGATCCTCGTCCTGCACGGTCTTCTCAACACCTTCGGCGTCCGCATCGTCGCGCTGCTCAACAGCGTGAGCGTGTGGTGGCACGTCGTCGGCGTCGCGGTCATCGTCGGCGCGCTGACGTTCGTCCCCGACCACCACCAGTCGGCGTCCTTCGTCTTCACGAAGTTCGTCAACGAGACCGGCTGGAGCAGCGGCCCGTACGTCGTCCTGCTCGGCCTGCTGATGGCCCAGTACACCTTCACCGGGTACGACGCCTCGGCGCACATGACCGAGGAGACCCACGACGCGTCGACGGCGGGTCCGCGCGGCATCGTCCGCTCGATCTGGACCTCGTGGATCGCCGGCTTCGTGCTCCTCCTCGGCTTCACCTTCGCCATCCAGTCGTACGACAAGGAACTGGCGTCCCCGACGGGCGCGCCCCCGGCGCAGATCCTGCTGGACGCCCTCGGCGCGACCACGGGCAAGCTGCTGCTCCTCGTCGTGATCGGCGCCCAGCTCTTCTGCGGAATGGCCTCGGTGACGGCCAACAGCCGCATGATCTACGCCTTCTCCCGCGACGGCGCGCTGCCCTTCTCCCGCCTCTGGCACACGGTCAGTCCGCGCACCCGCACCCCGGTGGCGGCGGTCTGGCTGGCGGCCCTGTCCGCGCTCGCCCTGGGCCTGCCGTACCTCATCAACTACACGGCCTACGCCGCGGTGACGTCGATCGCGGTGATCGGGCTGTACGTGGCCTACGTGATCCCGACGCTGCTGCGGGTGAGGAAGGGTGCCGCGTTCGAACGCGGGCCGTGGCACCTGGGCCGCTGGTCCGGGGTGATCGGTGTGATCTCGGTGACCTGGGTCGGCGTCATCACCGTCCTCTTCATGCTTCCGCAGGTCTCCCCGGTCACCTGGAAGTCCTTCAACTACGCCCCGGTGGCCGTCCTGGCGGTCCTCGGCTTCGCCGCGATCTGGTGGCGGGTCTCGGCCCGGCACTGGTTCCTCCACCCGGACAGAGCACGCCACGAGGAGACCGCCAAACTGGTCGATCTCTGACCCTCCGGGCCACTTCTGCCGTACGACGCGGCCGTGACCCCGATACCCGATCGGCGACACGGCTCCGTCCGGCTATGCTCGGGGAGGCAACATCGCCTGGGCCGTTAGCTCAATTGGCAGAGCAGTGGACTTTTAATCCATTGGTTGTGGGTTCGAGTCCCACACGGCCTACCGGTGGCGGCGGGGGGACATGGCCCCCGACCTGCTGTGCAGCGCCTGAGTCGACTCCGGTCGGGTCGGGCGCTGTGTCGTTTCCGGAACGCCGGAACGCCGGAACGCCGGAACGCGAAAGCGGAAGCGGTCTCCGGTGGACCGGACATGGCCGGAGGTGCCGCCAACCCCCGGAGCGGGGGGCCCGGTTGGGTTCCCTCGGCTCCCGGATCCACGTTCTGTTTCGGTCGATACCGTATCGAATGAAGTAATCTGGCTCCGTGGCCACCGATCCTCCCGACCGAACCAGTGCCGCGCGGGCGACGGACCGTCCCGGGGACGCCTCGCCCTTCGCCCTCGGTCTGCTGCTGCGCCGGGCGCACTGGCATGCCGCCGCGGTGATGGGGGAGGCGCTGCGGCCGCTCGGTATCGAGCTGCGGCACTTCGCGGTGCTGATCGTGCTCGTGAACCGCGGGCCCACGGTGCAGCGGGACCTGGCGGCGGCCACCGGGTCGGACAAGGCCGGGATCATGCGGGTCGTGGACGACCTGGAGCGCAAGGGCCTGGCCGTGCGCAAGGCCGTGCCGGGGGACCGGCGGGTGCGGGAGGTGGAGATCACGCCTGAGGGGCTGGAACTCTTCGACGCCGCCCACGCGGCGGCGGAGCCGCTGGTCGACCGCCTCGCCGGCGAACTGGGTCCCGGCGAGGTCGAGCGGCTGAGTGACCTGCTGACCAGGCTGGCCCATCCCGCGGACGGCGAGGCCTAGGCCCGAAGGGCCATGCGGCCAGGCCGGGTTGTGGGCGGCCATGGTGAGTTCGGGGCCGATGAGGTCGAGGTCCGCTCGGAGGCCGAGGAGGCCTGGCGGCGGGCTGCTCGGGGGTGTGCCGGTCGGCCGCGTACCCGGCTTCGGCCGCGAGAGCGGGGTGGACCACCGTGTCCTCCGGGTTCCCCTCCCATGTCCTGCGGAAGTCCCCTGTCTGGACCCGGACTGCGGGGCGATCATTTCACTCGATACCGTATCGAGTGATACTATCGTGGGTGAAGCGGCGATGGGCGCGGCAGGCGGACGGAGACGGGCGATCATGGACGTCTACGAAGCGGTCACGAGCCGGCGGGCGGTGCGCGGGTTCGCCGACCGACCCGTCCCGAGGGAGCCGCTGGAGCGGGTGCTGTCCGCGGCGGCCTGGGCGCCGTCCGGCTCGAACATCCAGCCGTGGCACGCGTACGTGGTCACCGGGGCGCCGCTTGCCGAGATCAAGAAGCGTGCGGGTCGGCGTCTGGCCGAGGGCGACCCCTGGGACGAGCCGGAGTACGAGCAGTACCCGGCCGTACTGAAGTCCCCCTACCGTGAGCGCAGGTCCGGCTTCGGCGAGCAGCGCTACGGCGCGCTCGGCATCCCGCGCGAGGACCTGGAGGCCCGCCAGCGCGCCGCCTCCGCGAACTGGCAGTGCTTCGGCGCTCCCGCCGCCCTGTTCTGCTACGTCGATCGCGACCTGGGCCGCCCCCAGTGGTCCGACGTCGGCATGTATCTGCAGACCGTCATGCTGCTGCTGCGCGCCGAGGGGCTGCACAGCTGCCCGCAGATGGCCTGGGCGAAGTTCCGCCGGACCGTCGCGGAGGTCCTCTCACCGCCGGACGGACTCGTCCTCTTCTGCGGCATGTCGATCGGGTACGAGGACGTCTCGGTGCACTCCCCCCGCACGGGCCGGGCACCGCTCGGCGAGACGGTCACGTTCGTCGACGGTCTCTGAGGACGCCGCTGGGCGGAGGGGTGCTTCCTCCTGCCTCGCCCACCCGGTCATTTCGATGTCATATTTCTAGATAAAGGCATCGCAACGAACCCCTGCGAAAGGCATGCCATGAAGATCGCAGTCATCGGCGGGACCGGGCTGATCGGATCGCAGGTCGTCAGGAAGCTGGCCGCGGCCGGGCACGAGGCCGTACCGCACTCGAAGTCCACCGGCGTCGACGTCCTCACCGGCGAGGGAGTGGACGAGGCGCTGGCCGGGGCCGACGTCGTCGTCAACCTGACGAACTCGCCGACCTTCGACGAAGCCTCCCCCGCCTTCTTCCAGACCTCGATGGACAACCTGGTGGCCGCGGCCGGCCGGGCCGGCGTCGGTCACTTCGTGATCCTCTCGATCGTCGGCGTGGACCAGGTGCCGGAGATGGACTACTACCGGGCCAAGACGCTCCAGGAGCACATCCTCGCGACCGGGTCGGTCCCCTACTCGATCGTCCGGGCGACGCAGTTCATGGAGTTCATGGACGACGTCATGTCCTGGACCTCCGACGCCGACACCGTCCGGCTGCCCGCCACGCCCATCCAGCCCATAGCCGCCGCGGACGTGGCCTCGGAGGTGGCGGAGGTCGCCGCGGGCGCCCCGCTCAACGGCATCCGCGACATTGCCGGTCCCGACATCTTCACCCTGGACGAGCTGGGCCGGATCACCCTGTCCCACAAGGGTGACAACCGCACCGTCGTCACGGATCCCACCGCCGGCATGTTCGCCGTCGTCAAGGGCGACGTCCTCACCGACAAGGACGCACACCTCGCCCCCACCCGGTACGCCGACTGGCTCGCCTGACGATCCGGCGCCACGGGGACGGCGTCGGCCGCCGCCCCGTTGCTCAGCCCGCGTTGAGGTCCGTCAACTCACCGAGCGGGAGGGTGTGCTGGGTGTGCAGGACCTTCGCGCGCAGGTAGCGGACGTTGTGCGCGGTGCGGAAGACACCGGTCGGCACGCGGTCGCGGACCGTGACGCCGAGGCCGCGCAACTGCTCGGCCTTGTCGGGGTTGTTGGAGAGCAGGTCGAGGTCCGTGACACCGAGCGCGGCCAGCATCTGGGCGGCGGCGGTGTAGTCGCGCGCGTCCTCGGGGAGGCCGAGGGCGGCGTTCGCCTCGTACGTGTCGAGCCCCTGGTCCTGGAGGGCGTAGGCGTCGAGCTTGTTGTAGAGGCCGATGCCGCGTCCCTCCTGGCGCAGGTAGAGCAGGACGCCACCGCGCTCCGCGATGCGCTCGACGGCTTCCCGCAGCTGGGGTCCGCAGTCGCAGCGGGCCGAGCCGAAGACGTCCCCGGTCAGGCACTCGGAGTGCAGCCGCACCAGCGGAAGCGTGCCGGGGGCGGGGTCGCCGAGGAAGACGGCCACGTGTTCCAGGCCGTCGGTGAGGCCATGGAAGGTGACCAGTTCGGCGTCGACGCTGTAGCCGTCGGTGAAGCGCAGCGGAACTCGGACGCGGGCGCGCTGGGTGGCGGCGGGGAAGTCGGTCATCGGGCTCTCCTGTGTCCGGGTGCAGGACGCTAGCGGCCTCTGTTTCAGATTTGAAGCAGATCCGCCGCTGGAACACTATCCATGTTTTAAATTTGAAGCAATAGGATTCCGCGGGAATAACCACGAGGTCCCACCGTGGCGCCGCACGGCGGGCCGACCTCTGGCGGGCGACCGGAACGGCCTTACGCCGGACCGGAACAGGGCGAGGACCGGCGCCGCCAGGGAACCTCGTCCGAGGTCGGCCGCGGGGTCGACGCCTTGCCCTCCAGCGCCCGCGCGATCACCGTGCTGATCTCCTCCAGCTGCTCGACCTGCTCGGCGGAGAGATGGTCGAACACCGCCGCCCGTACCGTCTCCACGTGTCCGGGTGCCGCGCGTTCCAGCACCGCCATGCCCTCGTCGGTCAGGGCGGCGAAGCTGCTCCGCTTGTCCCACTGGCAGTCCTCGCGCCGGATCAGCCCGTCCTTCTCCAGCCGGGTCACCGCGTACGTCAGCCGGCTCCGGGTGATCTTCGACTTCTCGGCGAGGTCGGTCATGCGCAGCTTGCGCTCCGGTGCCTCGGAGAGACTGACGAGGATGCCGTAGTACAGATGCGGCATGCCGGCGTCCTGCTGGAGCTGCCGGTCGAGCGCGTCGTCCAGGAGGTTCGTCGCCGAGATGTAGGCGCGCCAGGCGCTCTGCTCCTTCGGCGTCAGCCAGCGAGTCGTCATGGCGCCAGTGTAGGTTTGTTTCAAACTTTAACCAAGCCTGCCCGTCGCCCCCGGGAGTGAGCACGTCCGATGCCGTACCCCTACGTCCTGCTGTCCGCCGCCGTCTCCCTCGACGGCTTTCTCGACGACACCGGCCCCGACCGTCTGCTGCTCTCGTCCCCGGCCGACTTCGACCGCGTCGACGAGGTGCGGGCCTCCGTCGACGCGATCCTGATCGGCGCCGGCACCATCCGTGCGGACAACCCGCGGCTGCTGGTCAACGACCCCGGGCGGCGCGCGGCCCGGGTCGCGGCGGGCAAGCCCGAGTACCCCCTCAAGGTCACGGTCACCGCGAGCGGCGACCTCGACCCGGACGCGCGGTTCTGGCACACCGGCGGCGGGAAGGTCGTGTACACGACGGATGCGGGCGCGGCCCGGATCCGCGGCCTCGGTGTCGCCGCGGACGTCGTCCCCCTCGGCGCCGAGCTCGACTGGCCCGCGCTGCTGACGGACCTGCACGAGGTGCGGGGGGTCGGACGCCTGATGGTCGAGGGCGGCGGCACCGTCCATACCCAGCTCCTCCAGCAGGGCCTGGCCGACGAACTCCAGCTGGTCCTGGCCCCCCTCCTCGTCGGCGACCCGAAGGCACCGCGGTTGTTCGGACCCGGCGGATACCAGCAGGGGCGGCTGCGGCTCCTGGAGAGCCGCCGTATCGGCGATGTGGTCCTGACGCGGTACGAGCCCACCGCCCCCGGCGCGGGCGGATCGGCGGCCCCAGCGGACCGGCACTGGCTGCGGATCGCCTGCGAGCTGGCGGCCGACTGCCCGCCCTCCCGGACCGCGTTCAGCGTCGGCGCGGTGGTGGTCGCGGCTGACGGCACGGAACTGGCCCGCGGCCACTCCCGGGAGGCCGGTGACCCCGTCGTGCACGCGGAGGAGGCGGCCCTGGCCAAGATCTCCCCGGCCGACCCCCGGCTGGCCGCGGCCACCGTCTACACCAGCCTCGAACCCTGCACCCGCCGCGCCTCCCGGCCGCACCCCTGCGCCGAGCTGATCCTCCGCGCCGGGGTGCGGCGGGTGGTGACGGCGTGGCGCGAGCCGGACACCTTCGTCGAGGCCGCGGACGGGACGGGCGTGCTGCGCGAGTCGGGGGTGGCGGTGCTGGTGCTGGGTGAGTACGAGGACCTGGCGAAGGCCCCGAACGGTCACCTGCTGGGCTGACCGCAATTAACCAATGTGACTTCACCTCCTCCGATGGCGTATGCTGATTTCAACGACGCGGGGTGGAGCAGCTCGGTAGCTCGCTGGGCTCATAACCCAGAGGTCGCAGGTTCAAATCCTGTCCCCGCTACTGAAGACCAGGGCCGGAATCCTAGAAACAGGATTCCGGCCCTGAGTCGTATACCGGCCCGTGCTCATTTACGTGTTCCTCCTCACACCCCTCCGTACTCATCCGCCCGGCGTACGGCGATCGCCTCCGCTCGCTCGCAGCCGCAAACCTGGACGGACGCCCGTCGGACACCTGGGACATGGGGAGTCGTACCGTGGGCCCCGCGGACGCGCTGGACGACGGGGCCGCCGACGCCCGGATCCCGGCTCGTCTCCTGCCCGCCCCGCTGATCGCCGCACCCCTCTCGTCCCTGCGCACCACGTTCCTCGCGGGCGTCGCCACGTTTCCTCGCCACCTGCGGCGTGCGCGCCCGCCGCGGCCTCCTGCCGGACACCGGCGCCGCCACCGGGATCGTCACCGTGCTCACCGTCGCCGCCCTCGCCATCGGCATCAACCGGATCGTCCGCCTCGGCGACCGGCGACCGGCGACCGGCGACCGGCGACCGGCAGGAGGCCGCGGCGGGCGCGCGGCCGAGGTGCGCCGGTGCACCGGCGGCGGCCCGCCGGACGGCACGGCGCTGCCTCGCCGTGCGGCGGTCCCTGGGGCGTGGGCACCCGTCCCCGCCGGGGTCGTCACTCTCGGTGCACGTCCGACCGCCCTCCGCGCACCATCTGAGTCACCATCAAAACGCGTGTGACTCCTGAGTCGCGCGGAATGCATGGTCAACTCGACCGTTTTTGATTGGTCATGGCAGGTAAGTCCAGGCTTCGAATGCGTAATGATCAAGGAGAACGGCTTGGAATCTGCCATCCGGGTCTATTAACGTTCGATAACGCAGCGCGGTCGTCCCAGCCGTCACCCGCGACGGCTCCGTGCGCACGCGCCGAATCCCGCAAGGGAACCGGGGAACCACCACCATGGGGTGAATCGCGCAAGTACCACCGGGCACCAATCGGTCGGTATACGCGCGTAGGAGACCTTCCTGCTCCGAACCCGTCAGCTAACCCGGTAGGCAGCGGAAGGAAAGGAGTGCGCCCGCGTGGCGTCCAACCGGCCTGCTCCGACAGCCCCGTTCGTGCCCAGCCAGCGTCAGCCCGACGTCTACGGCTACGACGGACACCGCACCGACGAGGGTCCCTGGGAGGAGTGGAACCCCACCGAGGAGTCCCTCGCCCCGGTTCGTGGCCGGCACCGGGTCGCCAAGCAGCGCGGCGGCGGTCTCGCCCGCAGCTCCACGGTCCTCGGCGTCGGCGTCATCGCTGCCGTCGGCGCGGGCGGCATGGCCAGTGCCAACACGGGCAAGCCGCCGGTCTCCATCTCGCTGCCCGACCTGCCGTCCTCCGTCGACTCCCTGCTCGGCGACGGCGGCGGCCACCAGGCCACCCAGACCGCGCTCAGCAGCGTCACCACGACGACCGCCACCGACGCGGACTCCTCCTCCGACGCCGGTGAGGCGCTGCGCAGCCGGATCATCGCCCAGGCCGAGCAGCAGCAGACCCAGATCGACGTCAAGGCCACCGCCAAGGCCGTGGCCGCCGCCGACAAGGCGGTCTCCGACGCGGAGGCCAAGGCGGAGAAGGCGGCGGCCGCCAAGGCCGCCGACGCCAAGGAGCAGGCGCAGGCCGCCGAGAAGGCGCAGGCCGAGCAGAAGCGGCTCGCCGCGCTGGCCAAGCAGTACACGCTGCCGGTCGTCTCCTACACGATCACCGGCACCTTCGGGCAGGCCGGCTCCATGTGGGCCTCCGGCTACCACACCGGTCTCGACTTCGCCGCCCCCACCGGCACCCTGATCAAGGCCGTGCACAGTGGCACCGTCACGGAGGCCGGCTGGGCCGGCTCGTACGGCTACCGCACGATCCTCACCCTCGACGACGGCACCGAGCTGTGGTTCTGCCACCAGTCCTCGATCGGCGTCAAGGTCGGCCAGAAGGTCGCCACCGGAGACGTCATCGGCCGGGTGGGCGCCACCGGCAACGTCACCGGCCCGCACCTCCACCTGGAGGTCCACCCCGGCGGTCAGGCCACCGGCATCGACCCGATGACGTGGCTGCGCGGCAAGGGCCTCACCCCCTGACGGAGCCCACTGAACCCCGGCGGCCCTGATGACGACCCCCCGACGTCAGGGCCGCCGGTCCGGTGCGTCCGGGAGTCGGAGGGGGCCTTCCGCTTTTACGAGAACTTCGCGTTGCGGCGCCATGGGTCCGCGGGCAGCCGGTGTTGAACTGAGGCATGACCCCTTCTTCCGTTTCTCCCGCTCCCCGCTCCCTCCGCAAGCTCGGCGCATCCGACCTCGAGGTCTTCCCGCTCTGCCTCGGCGGCAACGTCTTCGGCTGGACCGCCGACGAGGCAGCCTCCTTCGCCGTCCTGGACGCGTACACGGCCGCGGGCGGCAACTTCGTGGACACCGCCGACTCGTACTCGGCCTGGATCGAGGGCCACCACGGCGGTGAGTCCGAGACCGTCATCGGCAAGTGGGTCAAGGCGCGCGGCAACCGCGCCGACGTCGTCATCGCGACGAAGGTCAGTCAGCACCCCGAGTACCCCGGCCTGTCGGGCGCCAACATCAAGGCCGCCGCCGACGCCTCCCTGCGCCGCCTCGGCACCGACTACATCGACCTGTACTACACGCACTTCGACAAGCCCGAGATCCCCGTAGAGGAGATCGTCGGCGCCCTGGACGAACTGGTGCGGGCGGGCAAGGTCCGGCACATCGCCGCGTCCAACATCACCGCCGAGCGGCTCCAGGAGTCCCTGGACCTCTCCGACCGCGAGGGCCTCGCCCGGTACGTCGCCCTCCAGCCCCACTACAACCTGGTCTCCCGCGACACCTACGAGGGCCCCCTCCAGGAACTGGCCTCCCGCACCGGCCTGGCCGCGGTCCCCTACTTCTCCCTGGCCGCGGGCTTCCTGACCGGCAAGTACCGTCCCGGTACGACGGTCGACAGCGCCCGCGCCGGCCGCGCCGCCCCGTACCTGGAGACCGAGCGGGGCCGGCAGGTCCTGACCGCCCTCGACGAGATCGCCGAGGCCCACTCCGCCCCGGTCCCCACGGTCGCCCTGGCCTGGCTCGCGGCCCAGCCCACCGTCACGGCCCCGATCGCCTCGGCCCGCACGGTGGAACAGCTCCCGGCGCTGCTCGGAGTGGCGGACCTGGAGCTGACGGAGCAGGAACTGACGCGGCTCACGGCGGCCTCCGCCTGACGCGCCGACTCCGTTACGGGTCGGAGACCGGGTACGGCACCGTCGTGCCGTACCAGCCCGGTGCCGTACAGGCCGGAAGCGCGTATCCCGGCCAGCCGTTCGGGGCGGCCGTGCGGGCCGCGTAGTCCAGGGCGGGGCGGACCAGCTCGCGTCGGCTCCACAGCTCCGACAGCAGCTCCCGCTCCCGCACCACGAAGTCGGCGCCCGCCCGCCCCTGCCGTCCCCGGCGGCGCAGCAGGGCCAGCGTCGTCGCGTACGCCTCGTACGCGGCGACCGCCCGCCCCGCCGGCTTGCCGAAGTGGTACGCGGCGTACTCCCGGGCCATCTGCCGCGCCCGCATCGAGCCGAGCACGAACGGCTCGGACACGCCCAGCCACCCGGCGTAGACGTACGCGGGCAGCTCCTCCCGCACGGTCCGCAGCTCCCGCTGCCGGGTCCAGATCGCCAGCCACGTCAGCAGCCCGAACGCCGGCACCATGAACATGCCGTACACGGCGAAGAACCCGTACCGCCCGAACGTCGGCGACCCGTTCCAGAACGCGTGCATGCTCATCGCGAGCAGCAGACCGGCCACCGGCACGAGCACCCGCCGCACGCGCTGCCGTTCCCCGGAGGACGCGGCGATGCCGAACCCGATGCCGGTGAGGACGGTGAACAGGGGGTGCGCGAAGGGGGACATGACGATGCGCACGAAGAACGTCGCGGCGGTGACGGAGGCGATGCCGGTGTCGCCGGTCAGCCGGTCGGTCCCGAAGGCCGTACCGAGATACAGGATGTTCTCGGTGAAGGCGAACCCGGTGGCGGTGATCCCGGCTATCACCACGCCGTCGACGATCCCGGTGAAGTCGCGTCTGCGGAACAGGAAGACCATCAGCACGGCCGCGGCCTTCGCGGACTCCTCGACGACCGGCGCTATCACGGTCGCCCCGAGCGTGTCCGCGCTGCTCGGATCCGCTGTCGCGGTCGCTATCCAGCGCGTCGCGAAGCTGTTGGCGACGATCGCTATCAGCGCGGCCGCGCAGGCCCCCCAGGCGAACGCGAACAGCAGGTTCCGCCAGGGCCCGGGCTGAACCCGGTCGAGCCAGCGGAACGCGCCTGTCAGCAGCGGCACGGGCAGCACCGCGAGGCCGAGCCCGACCAGGAATCCCTCCGTGCCCGTCTGTTCCCGCACCAGCGCGAGGATCACCAGGCCGGACAGGGCCAGCAGGGTGCTCAACGCCCCGTATCGCACCCAGCGCCGCTGCCACCAGCGCGGATGCCGCAGCCCGCCCCCCGCGGAGTCCGGGGGGTACGACGGATACGGCGGGTACAGCGGCGGGGAGGTGGCCACGGCATCGACCCTAACGAGGTGACTCCGGTCGGTGCGGTTCGCCCTGCTGCACCGGATGCTGTACGCGACGGAAGAGCAGATCGTTCACCACATGTCCCTTGTCCAGCCCCTGCCCCTCGAAACGGGTCAGCGGCCGGTAGCCGGGACGTGCCGCGAAACCGCCCTCGGGCTGGGTGTTCTCGAACGCCGGGTGCGCGCCCAGCACTTCGAGCATCTGCTCGGCATACGGCTCCCAGTCCGTCGCGCAGTGCACGACCGCCCCCGGTTTGAGCCGGGTCGCCGCGAGATCGAGGAACTCGGCCTGGATCAGCCGCCGCTTGTGGTGCCGCTTCTTGGGCCAGGGGTCCGGGAAGTACACCCGAAGTCCGTCCAGCGAGTCGGGCGGGAGCATCTCGCGCAGCAGGATGATCGCGTCCCCGTTGCCGACCCGGATGTGGGACAGCCCGTTCTGTTCGGCGAGGTTGAGCAGGTTCCCCTGCCCCGGTGTGTGCACGTCGACGGCGAGGATGTTGGTGCCCGGGTCCCCGGCGGCCATCTGCGCGGTCGCCTCACCCATCCCGAAGCCGATCTCCAGGACCACGGGATTGCCGTTGCCGAACAGCTCACCGAGATCGATGACGTGCTGCCCGTCGATGTCCAGCCCCCACGTGGGCCACAGCCGCTGCAGGGCGTCGGCCTGCCCGGCGGTGACCCGGCTCCGCCGTGGCTGGAAGCTGCGGATCCGCCGCTCGAAGTGCGACCCGGCCGGATCGGCGCTGGGCCCGTCCGGGAACCGGGGTTCCCCCTTGGCCCGGGTGTGCCGCACGGACACGTCGGGAGCGTGCGGGGAGCCCGCGCCGAGGACGGTCTCGTCGGGCCGGGAGGTCTCTGGGATATCGAGCGAGTCAGACACAGTGGAGTCGATTTTACGGCCCGTACGGGACGGGGTGGCCGGCCCGCGCCCGGTCGTCCCCGGCGTCACACCCGGTGTCATACCGAGCCCAGCATCTGCAGTGCCCGGCGCGCCACCTCCCGCCCGATCGGCAGCGAGGCCGTCGCCGCGGGCGAGGGCGCGTTCAGCACGTGGACCGTCCGGGCGCCCTCCCTGATCAGGAAGTCGTCGACCAGCGAGCCGTCCCGCAGCACGGCCTGCGCCCGCACCCCGGCCGCCGCCAGCACCAGGTCCGCCTCCGTCACGGCCGGCAGCAGCCGCCGTACGGCCGCCGTGAACGCCCGCTTGGAGACCGACCGCCGCAGCTCCCCGCCGCCGTACCGCCAGTGCCGCCGGGCCAGCTCCCACGACCCCGGCCAGGCCAGCGTCCCGGCGACCTCCCGGGGCCGTACGACGCCCCACCCGTACCCCTCCCGGGCGAGGGCCGGCACCGCGTTGGGCCCGATGTGCACACCTCCGTCGATGCCACGGGTCAGGTGCACCCCGAGGAACGGGAACGCCGGGTCCGGCACCGGGTACACCAGCCCCCGCACCAGCTCCCGCCGGGCCAGCTCGTAGTACTCCCCACGGAACGGCACGATCCGCATCCCCGGATCGTCCCCGGTCAGCCGGGCGATCTCGTCGCAGTACAGCCCGGCGCAGTTCACCAGCACGCGTCCGCGTACGACGTCCCCGCGCGCGGTGAGCACGGCCACGCCGCGCTCCGGCCGCCGGTCGACGCGCTCGACCCGGGCCCCGTAGCGGATCTCCGCCCCCGAGGCCTCGCCGAACTGCCGGGCGACCCCGACGAAGTCGCACACGCCGGTGGTCCCGACGTGTATGGCGGCCAGCCCCCGCACCTCGGGCTCGTACTCCGCGATCTGGGTCATCCCCAGCTCCCGCACCGGTGTTCCGTTCTCCCGGCCGCGCTGCACGAGCGCGTGCAGCCGGGGCAGCTCGGCCCGGTCGGTGGCGACGATCAGCTTGCCGGTGACGGCGTGTGCGATGCCGTACTCCGCGCAGAACTTGACCATCTCGGCGGCACCCTTGACGGCGTACCGCGCCTTCAGCGAGCCGGGCCGGTAGTAGATCCCGCTGTGGATGACCCCGCTGTTGCGGCCCGTCTGATGCCTCGCCGGGCCGGCCTCCTTCTCCAGGACGGTGACGCGGGTGCCCGGCGCGGCACGGCTGATCGCGTACGCCGTGGACAGCCCGACGATCCCACCCCCGACGACGAGCACATCACAGTCATGAGCAGTCCCGGCAGACACCTGCACCACCTCCCACGCTCGATAGTGCACTGCGCCACTGACAGCCGCTTCAAACGCGGGGGAGCGCGGCTTGCTGCTCGGGCCGCGGGGCGCCTTCGACCCACGGCCGCCGGCACGCGCCCCGAAGGGGCGCCGGGGGCACCCCGGGCCGAAGGCCGGGGGGAACCGCCCAGCTCCCCGCACACCCGCACGACGTCAGCCCGGCAGACGCTCAGCGGTCCCGGTCCCTCACGCGGGCGCCATCAGCAACGGCCTGGCCCGCTCCCGCAGCTCCACCACCCTCGGCTCGTCCCCGTAGGGTTCCAGCCGGTGCAGCAGATCCTTCACGTACTCGGTCGTCCGGGCCGACGAGATCCGCCCGGCCACCTCCACCGCCCGCACCCCCTGCTCGCACGCCGCGTCGAGGTTTCCGGACTCCAGTTCGGCGACGGCCGAGACGACCAGCCGCAGCCCGTGCGAGCGGACGAACTCCTCCGTCGGCTTCGACAGCGCCTGCTCGGTGAAGCGCCGTACCTGCCGCGGCGCCTTCAGGTCGCGGTAGCACTCGGCGGCGTCGGCGGCGAACCGGTCGTATCCGTAGAAACCGAGCCAGGAGGGGTCGTTGTCGCCCTCGCGTGCGCGTTCCAGCCACCCCTCGGCTGCCTTCAGCGCGGCCCCGGCGGCCTGCGCGTCGCCGGCACGCGCGTGTGCCCGTGCCTCGACCAGCCGGAAGAAGCTCATGGTCCGGGCGGTGGCCAGGCCCCGGTTGCGTTCTACGGCCGCCTGCGCGAGGTCGACGCCCTCGTCGCCGAACCCGCGGTACGTCGCCTGCAACGACATCGATGCCAGGACATACCCGCCGAGCGGCACGTCGGCGGCCGCGCGGGCGAGCCGCAGTGCCTGGATGTAGTACCGCTGCGCGGCCTCCTGCTGTCCCGTGTCGAAGGCCATCCACCCGGCGAGCCGCGTCAGCTCGGCGCTCGCCCCGAACAGCGCCCGCCCGACCCCGTCGGAGTACGCGCCGAGCAGCAGTGGTGCCGCCTCCACTCGTAAGCACTCCGGCACCATCGACGAACGCCAGTCGCCGCCGCCGTACTTGGAGTCCCAGCGTCTGGCGTCCTCGGCCGCCTCCCGCAGCTTCTGCACATCACTGTGGCCGACTTTGAGCGGTGCGCCGGAGGCCTCGGCGGTGTTCGCCTCGCGCGCGACCGAACTGTCGGCGGGGGTTATCAGCCAGCGCGAGGCGGGCGTCGCGTACGCGCTTACTGCGAACGATCCGGCCAGCGACTGCCAGATGCCGCCGGAACCGGCGCGGCGGCCGGCGAGGTCGAGCCGGTACAGCTCGGTGGCCGAGCGCACCGCCTGTCCCACGTCCCTGGGGAAGGCGAGGCCCACTTCGGGGGCGGGATCCGCGTCCGCCAGGCCGATCTCGTGGAGCGGCACCGGGCGGCCGAGCTTCTGGCCGATCGCGGCCGCGATGAGATGCGGCGCGGCGCCCTGCGGCACCATGCCCTTCGACACCCAGCGCGCCACCGACGTCTTGTCGTAGCGAAGAGTCAACCCGCGCTGAGCGCCAAGATCGTTGACGCGTCGCGCGAGTCCTGCGTTGCTGATTCCCGCGAGGGCGAGAACGGTGCCGAGCTTTTCGTTCGGCCCGCGTTGCTCCCTGGACATGCGCCACCCCTCGACACAGACGGCTGCCGCGGTGGCATAACCACGCGGCATTCGTAAACCCAGCGTAGTTCGCCGCATCCCAAGCGTTAAGGGGCATTGTTCCGGATGGCGGGATTGTGGTCCGTACGCGAGTGCGGTCCGTATACGCACCGTGCACACCATGTCGCGTCGTGCCCCCGCCGTGTGGCCGTGCGCCCGTGCGTGCGCTCTTCTCCGGCCACCGGGGGAGCGATTCCATGATTGGTGCGTGGGTCGGCCCGCTGTACTGGATCCAGTGGGCTGGGGGACACCGCCACCTCAATCCCCGCGGGTGGCGGACCGGTCCGGGAGGCGATGCCCGCCTCCCGGACTGTGCGCGTTCGAGTACGGCGGCGTGCGGTGCGCAAAGCATGTACGGAGCGTGCGCACCGCCGCGTCGACCTCGCCGAATTGGCCGAAAATCGACTCCGCCTTTTGCGGGCGATCAACGCTCCCACCATGGGAATTGAGGGCGCTAAGGGCGTCCTGGGGGAGCGTACAGGGGGCGCATTCGCGTCGCAGTTGCCGTGCGCCCTACGGCGGTTCGCTACTTGCGCGGCACGCGCGCGTGCCCGCTCCTGCGACAACTCCGGGAAATCTTCCGCGGATCAAAGGCGGCCCCACCGTCCCTCCGGAGCGCGTCCTTCATGGCAGCATGGGGATCCGTTCGTACCGTGCATGGTTGTCCACAGCCTGTGGAGGCGTCGATGCGGTGGTTGGTGGGATGGAGCAGCACCGCCTCCGGTGCCGCCACGCTCGGCTCCGCCGGCGCCCTGGGACACGACGGCGAGACCGTCCACCCCGTCGGCTCCCAGCTGCTGTGGGGTGACCCGGATCCGCTCTGGGCGGTCGGCGACTGGCGCCCCGACGAGGTGCGCGTCATCCGGGCCGACGCCCAGAACCGCATCGCCGTCCTCGGCACCTGCGGCGCCACCGACGAGGAACTCCGGCTCGGCCTCTTCACGGCGCGTGGGGGCGCACTCCGGCATCTGACCGCCTGGCCGGGCAGCTACACCGCCGTCGTCCAGGTCGGCCGCCGGATCACCGTCTGCGGCGATCTCGCGGGCGCCCGCCCGGTCTTCCACACCCCCTGGGCAGGCGGTACGGCCTACGCCACGGCCGCCCTGCCGCTCGCCGACCTGATCGAGGCCAACCTCGACTACGGTCACCTCGCCGCGCTCCTGGCCGCCCCCGACGTCCCCGCCGCGGTGCACGACTCGACTCCGTACGAGGGCGTACGGCGCATTCCGCCGGGGCATGCGCTGATCCTGCGCACCGGGGCGCGCGAGGTCGCCGGGTACGAGCAGGTCGCCTCGCTCGCGGTCGCGGCCCCCGCCGCCGACCCCGACCGTGCGGTGGACGCCGTACGGGACGCGCTCGTAGAAGCCGTACGCGCGCGGCTGTCGGCCCCCCGGCACGTCCCGGACATCGACCCCGGTCCGGTGCCCGGCATGGGCCCCGCCGAGCGGCGCGCGGCGCGCGGGATGCCGGTGCCGGGCATCGGCGCCGACCTGTCCGGCGGCCCCGCCTCCGGCACCCTCGCCCTGCTGGCCGCGGGGCTGCCCGGCATGCCCGGCACGGTCCTGGGCCACGGCACGGGCGCCGGCGAGCGTCTCCTGGCGGTCACCTTCAACGACCTCGCCGTCGGCGGCCGCGAGGCGGAACTCGAGCGCGCCGGAAGCCTGGCGGCCAACCCCCGGCTGCATCACGTGGTGGTGACCGGCGGCGAGGACATGCTCCCGTACGCCGACCTGGAGGGCCCCCTGACCGACGAACCGGGCCCGTCCCTCGTGCACGCCGCCAGACACCGTGCCCGCCTCGCAGCCGGCAGCGCCGACCACTTCACCGGCTACGGCGCCCGCCAGGTGCTGGACGCGCACCCCGCGCGCCTCGCCGATCTGCTGATGGACCGCAAGCGCCGGCACCTCGTGCGCCCGGTCGCCGCGCTCGCCAAGGCAGACGGCTCGGTGATGGTCTCCGCGCGCGTGTACGGCGCGGCACGCCGGCTGGCGCGAACGCCGTACCGCGCGGGCGTCGAGTCCCTGGCCGAGCGCCTGATGCGTCGGCGCTTCGACGAACCGGGAGGCGCGGTGGGCGCCTCTCTCGCGGCGCTCAGCTGGGCGAGACCCGGCCCGGCGGCCCGCTGGCTGACGGGTGAGGCGCTGGCTGAAGTATCGGTTCTGCTCCAGGGAGCCGCGAACCGCTCCGGTGTCGGGCCCGGGCAGCGCCCCGGAGACTATCGCGCGCGTGCCGTCCTGGCCCGCCACGCGGCCGACATCCGCGTCCTGGAGCAGGCCGCGGAGATCCGCTCCCAGCGGCTGCACGCCCCCTTCCTCGACAACCAGGTGGTCCGCGCCTGCCGCGAACTCCCCGAGGCGCTGCGGGTGCGGCCGGGGGCCCGCGCCACCATCCTCCGCACGGTCCTGGAGGGCGCAGGCGTCGCCGACCTCCCGCCGGGCTGGGGCGCCCCCTCCCACGCCTCGTCGGCGGGCCGCCCCCCCCCCCGGGGGCGGGGGGGGGGCCACGCTCGGGTCGACCGCGGAGCCCCGCCCGGGCGGGGGCCGGGGGGACTGGTGGAGGCCCGGGTGGTCCGCAAGGCGGTCCGCGCGGCGGCGGCGGGCGAACCCCTGCCGCTGGACGGCCTGGCCGACCTCGTCTCCCTGGAGCTGTGGCTGCGCCGCCTGCTGTCCCGCCGGGGCACGTGCTGGACGGGAACACCGGCACGCGCGCGTGCGGTCCCTGCGGGGATCCGCCCGATGAGAGGCGCGCTGGCGTCAGGGGCGTGACCATGACCCTCCGGGGCCGCCGCCCCCCGGACTCCCGCAGCGGGACACGTCCCCCGTGTACACGGCTGAGGCCCGGTGGGGGGTTTGTCGCGCAGTTCCTCCCACAGTCTTCGGCCGGGGGGATCCCGGCGTCCCTGAGGGGGTTGGCGGGGCGGCCGCGGGTGCGTGGCTGTGTCGCCCTGGGCTGGGAAGCTGCCGGGGTGGCCCCGGACGCCGGTTTCGGGGCGCGTCCCTCGTGTGTGCGGCCGAGGCCCGGTGGGGTTTTGTCGCGCAGTTCCTCGCCCGGCCCTTCGGCCGGCGGTACCGCCGGCGCCCCTGACGGGGCGCTGTTGTGGCGTCTGCTGCGTGGCTGCGGGCAGTCGTGCCGCTGGGGCGGCACGGGTGGGCGGGGCGGCACCGTGCGAGCGGCGGTGAGCGACATCCCGTCCCCGGCCCGTGGCGCGGCACCCCGGACGGCGAAACTCGCCGGGTGGAAACCCCCGTGCCCGATCCACCTGGCCCGGCGACAATGACCCGGTGCGGTACCGAATTCTGGGTGTGACCCAAGCGACCGATGACCAGGGCACCCCCATACCCGTCGGCGGCCCGCGTCTGCGCGCGCTGCTCACCGTCCTGGCTCTCCACCCCCACCGCACCCGCACCCCCGAGAGCCTGATCCAGGAAGTCTGGGCGGCCGACGACGACCCGCCGCAGGACGCCCCGGCCGCCCTCCAGGCCCTGGTCGGCCGGCTCCGCCGTGTCCTCGGCAAGGACAGCATCACCTCCGCCCCCGGCGGCTACCGCCTGGAGGCGACGGAGGACGACGTCGACCTGCACGTCTTCGAGCGCCGGGTACGCGAGGGCGTGACCGCCGCCGACCCGGCGACATCCCACCGTCTCCTCACCGAGGCCCTCGCCCTGTGGCGCGGCCCGGCCCTCGCCGACCTCCCCGACCGTGCGACGGCCGCCGCCCGCCCCGAGGCGCTGCGGCTGGAGGCCACCCGGACCCGAGCCGACGCCGCCCTCCGCCTCGGCCGCGCCTCCGACGCCGTACCGGAGCTGACCGCGCTGACCGCGGCGCATCCGTACGACGAGGCGCTGCACGCGCTGCTCATCCGCGCCCTGCGCGACACCGGCCGCCCGGCGGACGCCCTCGCCGCGTACGAGACCGCCCGCCGCATCCTCGCCGACGGTCTCGGCACCGACCCCGGCCAGGAACTCCGGTCCCTGTACGCGTCGTTGCTGAGACAAGAGCAGATCCCGCCGGGCGGCCCCGCACCCCGCACCGGCAACCTGCGTCCACGGCTTACCTCCTTCGTGGGCCGGGAACCCGAACTCGACGCGGTTCGTTCCGATTTGCACAGGGCCCGCCTCGTCACCCTCACCGGACCGGGCGGCTCCGGGAAGACCCGTCTCGCCGAGGAGGCCGCCGCCGGGCTCCCCCAGGCATGGCTCGTCGAGCTCGCCCCGCTCGACCGGCCGGAGGCGGTGCCGGGAGCGGTGGTCAGCGCGCTCGGTCTGCGCGAGACCGTGCTCCTGACCAACGAGCTGGCGACCCCGCAGGCCGACCCCACGGCCCTGCTCGTCGAGTACTGCGCGCGGCGCAGCCAACTCCTGATCCTCGACAACTGCGAACATGTCGTCGAAGCGGCGGCGGCCCTCGCGGAAACCCTGCTCACCCACTGCCCGGGGCTCACGATCCTCGCCACCAGCCGTGAACCCCTCGGCGTCCCCGGTGAGTCGGTGCGCCCGGTCGAGCCCCTCGCCCCCGAACAGGCGCACCGCCTGTTCGAGGAGCGCGCCGCCGCCGTCCGCCCCGACGCCCACGGGGCGCCGGGCGACCGGACCGCGGTCGACGAGATCTGCCGCCGTCTGGACGGACTGCCGCTCGCCATCGAGCTCGCGGCGGCCCGGCTGCGGCTGCTGACGCCCCGGCAGATCGCCGACCGGCTCGACGACCGCTTCCGCCTGCTCACCTCGGGCAGCCGCACGCTCCTGCCCCGCCAGCAGACCCTGCGCGCGGTCGTCGACTGGTCCTGGGACCTGCTCGACGAAGGGGAACGCACGGTCCTGCGCGAGGTGTCCGTCTTCGCCGGCGGCTGGGACCTCACGGCGGCCGAGGCGGTGTGCACCGGCCCCGTCGCCGACCTCGTCGGCACGCTCGTCGACAAGTCCCTGATCGTCGCCACCCCGGAGGGTCCGGACGGCACCGGCGGTATGCGCTACCGCATGCTGGAGACCATCCACGAGTACGCCGACGAGCGCGCCGCCGAGGTCCCGGGGCTGCGCGCGGCGGCCGAGCGGCGGCACGGCGCCTGGGCGCGGGCACTGGTGGAGGAGGCGGCGCCGGAACTGCGGTCCGCCGAGCAGCTTCCGTGGATCCGCCGCCTGGAGACCGACCTCGACAACATCCGCGCCGCGCTCGACCGCGCGGTGCGCGCCGGCGACGAGGCGCTGGCCGGCCGGATCGTCCTCGCCGTCAGCTGGTTCTGGTGGCTGCGCAACTACCGCCTGGAGGCCATGACCTGGATCGGTGCGGTACTGCGCCTGGGCGTCGCGCGGGACGCCCTGCCGGACGGTGCCGGACCGGAGGAACTGCGCGCGCTGGCCGACGCGGCGGACCCGGTGGGCGCGCTGCTGGCCGCCCCGGGCGCCGACACCGGGCACCCGCTGTACGAGCTGCGCATGGACCTGCGGCTGTTCGACCTGCTCCTGGCGTCCGAGTCCCCCTCGCCCGGTGGCCTGGTGGCGGACGAGCGGGCCCCGAAGTACATCGCGCTGGTCCGGGCCGCCTTCGAGGCGGGCGGTCCGCGGGCCGCCCGGCTGCCCGGCCTCATCTGGCCGCTGACCGCCTGGTTCCTGGGCAGCTCGGCGGACATCGGCCCGGACATGACCGCCGTCGTCGCCAACTGCCGGATGTACGGCGGCGACTGGGAGATCGGCGTCACCCTGATGTACCGCGCTCATGTCCTGGTCGACTCGCCCGGCAACCTGCGGGGCGTCGACGAGGACCTGGCGGAGCTGCGGATCCTCAGCCGGCGGGTCGGGGACCGCTGGATGGGGGCACAGGTGTGCAGCGCGGCCGGCGAGGCGGCCATGGCACGCGGCCGGTACCGGGAGGCGGAGACCGAGTACGAGGAGGCGTTGCGGCTGGCTCACGAGGTCGGCGCGCACGCCGAGACGCCGTTCCTGATCGCGCGGCTCGCCGAGATCGCCTACCGCTCCGGCGACCGGGCGACCGCCCGGGCCACCCTGGACCGGGCGAGCGAGGCCGCCGAGCGGTACGGGGTGGCGGAGTCACAGGCGTTCGTGGCGCTGCTGCGGGCGCACATGGCCCAGCACGAAGGGGACCTGGCCCAGGCCCGCGCGTTCTGGGAGGCCGCCCGCGCGGCGACGCTGGGCGGCACCCCGCCTCCGCAGTTCATGGCGGGGTTCCGCGCGGTCGAGGCCCTGATCACGGCGATGGAGCACGGCCCACGGCAGGGGCTGCGGATCGTGGCCGGGGGACTGCGCGAGGCGATGGAGGCCCGGTGCGCCGAGGTGATCACGGCGGCACTGGCGGACGTCGGCGCCGACCTGCTGGCCCGGCTCGGCGATCTGGCGGGCGCGGTACGGCTGTTCGCCGCCACCGACCACTGGCGGGCCGGCACCGGCCGTTCCGAGCCTGAGCACACCCGCGCCGAGCGGATCGACGCGGCCGCCCGCGCGGCGCTGACCCCCAGCCGCTACGCGGCCGAGCGCGCCCGCGGCGCGTCCCTCACCGAGGAGGACGTCCTGCGCGCCCTGGGCGGGACGCCCACGGGGACGGCTACCGGCAGGTGAACCTCGAATCGGCCCAGTCGGCGAGCGCCAGCGCGTCGAAGCCGGTGCCCGGTTCGGCCACCAGCCGCACGGCCCGGTGCCCGGTGAGGTTCACATGCACGGGGACCGCCGCCTGGCCGCCCTCGACCGTCCCGGACCGCCACAGCCGCTCCCCGTCCGCGTAGACGGAGAAGACGACCCTGCCGAGGCCGAGCGTCAGGTCGTCCACCCCGGCCATCGCGTCGTACGCGGTGCACTCCCGGTTGAGGTCGATGGTGACGGAGGAACGGCCGTGCACGGTGACGCCGTTCGCGTACCGCTCGCCGGCGACCGTCACCCCGTAGCGCTGCCACACCCAGCTGCTCTCGCCGAGCCGCATCTCGGGGCGGGTGCCGTCGCCGGTGACGTCGAAGCGCAGCTCGTTCCACTGGTAGACGACCGGGGCGGGGGGCGGAGTGGGCGGCGGAGTGGGGGCCGGGGTGGGGGCCGGCCGCGGGGTCGGGCTCGGCGTCGGAGTGGGGGCGGGCTTCGGCGCTGGGCTCGGGGTGGGGGACGGAGTCGGGGTCGGGCTCGGGGTGTGCCTCGGGGCCGGTTCGGGGGCGAGGACGACAGGCTCGGGGTGCGGTGCCTGCCGAGGCGGGGTGGGGGCCGGGGTCGGGGTCGGTGCGCCGGGTGCGACGACCGGCGCGGAGGGGGCCGGACGGGCCACCTCCTTGGCCGGGTGGCCGTCGTTCACCAGGGCGAGGGCCAGCGCGGCGGCGGCCACCGTGACCACCCCGGCCGCGATACCGGCCTTCACCGGTGCCCCCAGCCCCTCCGAGGCCGCGGCGCCGCCGCCGCCGGCCCCGCCGGACGAACCGCCCGCCGCTGCGGCCGCGCCCGCGGCCCCCGCTCCGGCCCCGCCGGCGATGATCCCGAGTGCCTTGGCGTACCCGGCGACCCCGAACCAGCCGATGACCGCGACCGGTACGACGGCCGGGATGCCGGCGGCGACCTCCTCGATCTGGGTGGCGGCCAGCCGGCACTTGGCGCACTCCTCCAGATGCTTGCGCAGCCCCCGCTCCGCGCGGATGCGCAACTTGCGGCGGGCGTAGCCGCCGAGCTGGTCGGCGTAGCGGGCGCACTCCTCGTCGTCGATCAGGGAGGCGCTCACATGGGCCTGGAGATAGGCCTGCTTCAGCCCCTCACGGGCCCGGCTGGCCAGGACGCGGGTGCCGTTGGCGTCCAGCCCGAACAGGGTGGCCACCTCGCTCGGCGACTCGTCCTCGACCTCGGTGTGCCACAGCACGGCCTGCCAGCGCTCGGGCAGTGAACGGAAGGCCCGCATCGCCATCGACTGCTCGGCCTCGTGCATCGCGCGCACATCGGCGCCGAGGTCCGTCCCCGCTCCGAAGGGGCCGCCGGACGCGGTGTCGTCGCCCTCGGAGCCGCGTGCCGACTGCGCCGCGAACAGCGCGAAGTCGTCGACCAGTTGCTCCCGCCGGGCCGACTTGGTCCACTGCGCGGCGACCCGCCGTACGGACGTGAGCAGATAGGCGCGCACGGCGTACTCGGGCCCGGACCCGCCGCGCACGGCCTGCAGCATCCGGGCGAACACCTCGGCGGTCAGGTCGTCGGCGGTGTGCCCGTCCCGGCAGCAGGTCCGCGCATAGCGCCGTACCGCCTTCGCGTGCCGCCGGTACAGCTCCTCGTACGCCGCGTCGTCGCCGCTCCGCATCCGCTCGATCAACTCGGCGTCGGCGGGCGGCAGTTCCCGGAGAGGGGGCAGCACGCTCCCGCTCCGCTGCGCCGGAACGTGCCCTTCCGGCGGTTCGCCGGCGGGCGGTACGGCGGCCCGCCCGCCCTGACCGGGCACCTGTGGCGAGGCCAGTTCCTCACCCGCGGACTCATCGGCGTACTCGTCCCGCCCGTCAACGCTCATCGCGCAACGCCCCCGATGCCCCTGCCCGACCCCGACCGAATCACCGGCTCAGACTGCCACACTGGCTTTTGTTCAGGCCCCTGCGCGACGGACCTGCCACTCGTCCGAGCGCACCGGTCAGCGCCGTGCACCGGCGCTCACCCGCAGGGGGAGGCGTCAACGGCCGCGAGCCCGCGCCCTGGCAAGGGGCGCGGGCTCGACGGCACATGCTGCTGCGCCGCCCGGTCGAGCGACAGGGCACGGCCAGGAAACCGTCAGGGGCGGGACCGCAGTCCCTCCAGCAGGATGTCCAGCAGCCGCGACGAAGCGGCCGCCTGCTGCGCCGGGTCCGGCAGCGAGGGCGCCGCCGTGGCGATCACCAGCAGCACGTCCGACACCGAGACGTCGGGCCGCAACTCACCCGCCGCGCGGGCCCGCTCCACCAGCCGCCCGACGACTTCGAGCAGCGCGGCCGCTCCCGCGTCCTCGTCGGCCACCGGCTCCCGCTCCTCCGGCACCAGCCGCAACTCGCCGACGCCCGGCTGAGTCCGCTGCTGCGGCACCCGGACCTCCTCGGCCCCGGCCCCGGAGGCGCCGACCTCGTCCGGCACCCCGACGCGCAGCACCTGCGGTGGCAGCAACCGCCCCGCCCCCGATGCCACCGACGTCCGCAGGAAGCGCGAGAGCGCCGACCACGGTTCGTCCTCCTGCCCGAGCGCGGCGCGCGCCTGGTCGGTCAGCCGGGAGGTCTCCTCCTCGGCTATCCGCCGGACCAGCACGTCCTTGCTGGGGAAGCGCCGGTACACCGTGCCGACCCCGACCCGCGCCCGCCGTGCCACGTCCTCCATCGGCGCGCCGTAGCCCAGCTCGCCGAAGACCTCCCGTGCCGCACGCAGCACGTGTTCCAGATTGCGCTGTGCGTCCACCCGCAGCGGGGTCGTGCGCGGCCCGTCGCCGCGTCCGTTGCCCGTCGCCGCGCTCACCGTTCCGCCGCCCGTCGCGAGCGCGGAAGCCGATGCCCAATGCGTGTCCTGAATATGCATCTGTGTTCCCCCGGTTAATGACGTCTCCCCCCGGAGACGCTCCCCGCACTGTGAAGGCCGGAGCGAGTGGAACTGTCGCCGATCCATCGGCCGGCGGCCGGGCGGACCCGCCTGTCGCGGACCGTTCGGCCACATCCCCTACACCCCGTCGACACACGAACATAGTTGAGAGGCTGTCAATTCAGAAGGGGCACGTTCCGCACGGAGCGCCCCCCGATCGGAGTACGGGTCGCATACCTCCCGATTCGCTGCCTTCGCACCCCCTCGCCCGCCGCCGCTGACCTGGCCCCTTTCGTCCGGTCCCGACCGCGCGCCGGAAGCGCCCCGCGGCAGACCGCCGGTCACACAAATTGCCGGGGCTGTGGACAAACAACAGTCACGGGTGCGTCATGGGATGGTGAAGGAACGTGCGCGCATTCTCGTTGTCGGCGGTGGCTACGTCGGGATGTACACGGCCCTGCGGCTCCAGCGGAAGCTGAAGGCGGAGCTCAGGCGGGACGAGGTCGACATCACTGTCGTCAGCCCCGACCCCTACATGACGTACCAGCCGTTCCTTCCCGAAGCGGCCGCGGGTTCGATTTCCCCTCGTCATGTAGTCGTACCCCTGCGCAGCGTTCTGGGCCGGTGCCATGTCGTCATCGGCGAGGTGACGTCCATCGAGCACGCCAAGCGCACCGCCGAAGTCACCACCCTCGCCGCCGCCGAGGAGCGAAAAGGCGCCACTTTCCTCACATACGACGAACTGGTCCTCGCCCCCGGCTCGGTCGCGCGCACGCTGCCCGTCCCCGGTCTCGCCGAACACGGCATCGGCTTCAAGACCGTCGAGGAGGCCATCGGCCTGCGCAACCACGTCATCGAGCAGCTGGACATCGCCTCCTCCACCCGTGACCCCGCGATCCGCGACGCGGCCCTCACCTTCGTCTTCGTCGGCGGCGGCTACGCGGGCGTGGAGGCCCTCGGTGAACTGGAGGACATGGCCCGCTACGCCACCCGGTACTACCACAACGTCCAGCCCGAGGACCTGAGATGGATCCTCGTGGAGGCCACCGACCGGATCCTCCCCGAGGTCGGTCACGAGCTGGGCCGCTACACCGTCACCGAGCTGCGCCGCCGCAACATCCAGGTGCTGCTGGGCACCCGCCTGGAATCCTGCGCCGACCGTATCGCCGTGCTCAGCGACGGCCAGCGCTTCCCGACCCGCACGCTCGTGTGGACGGCCGGCGCCGAACCGCACCCCGTGCTCGCCGCCACCGACCTGCCGCTCACCGCGCGCGGGCGGCTGAAATGCACCGCCGAGCTGACGATCGACGGCGTCGACCACGCGTGGGCCGCGGGCGACGCCGCCGCCGTTCCCGACGTCACCGCCGCCGAACCCGGCACCGAGACCGCCCCCAACGCTCAGCACGCGGTCCGCCAGGCCAGGGTCCTCGGCGACAACATCGCGCACGCCCTGCGCGGCGAACCCCTCGACACCTACGCCCACGCCTACGTCGGCTCCGTCGCCTCCCTCGGACTGCACAAGGGCGTCGCCCAGGTCTACGAGCGCAAGCTGAAGGGCTACCCTGCCTGGTTCATGCACCGCGTCTATCACCTGAGCAGGGTGCCCACCTTCAACCGCAAGGCCCGTGTGCTCGCCGAATGGATCCTCTCCGGACTCTTCAAACGGGAGATCGTCTCGCTCGGATCACTCGAACACCCCCGAGCGGAGTTCGAACTCGCGGCCGGTGGAAAGCCTCCTCACAGTCCCTCCGACGACTCGAACGGGTCGTCCTGACGGAACCGAGGAACTCCACGGCCCGCCCCGGCGTCTGACGGATGTCGCCGCCGACGGCCACCCTGCCAGACTGCCCCCCCGACCGAGCACAAGGCTTCTCCCCAGAACTGCACCGGGGGATCTCCCCCGGACCCCGGCCGCTCACGCAGCAGGCCGGAGACGACGACACGAGGCAAGGATTCGTGAACTTCACGCGCTGGAGCGCCCGGCTCCCCGGAACGCAGCGCCGCGCCGCAGCGCGGACCGAGCACGCGGTCCCCCCGGACCGACGGGGGGATGGCTCCGTACCCGCAGCCCGCGTCGAACAACTGACCGACGATCCGCCCTGTGTGCCCGCCGTCGACGAACTGCCCGCCCGTGACGTACTGGACCGCGTCCCGGCCCTGGTCGCCCTCGTCCATGGCCCCGACCACCGCATCGCCTACGTCAACGACGCCTACACGACGGCGTTCGGTGTACGCGTCCCTGGCGCCCCCGCCCGCGAGGCCCTGCCCGAACTCGCCGAGCTCGGTCTCCTCCCGCTCCTCGACCAGGTTCTGCGCAGCGGCAGGCCACGCACCCTGAAGTCACGCAAGGCACTCGACGGCCGCACCTACACATTCACCTGCACCCCGGTCGCCGAGAACAGCGACCACGACGGCGGCGTCCTGCTCTTCGCCACCGACGTCACCGACCACGCGGAGGCGGCCGAGCGGCTGCGCGCCAGCGAGCGCCGCCAGCGCGAGACGGCCGTGACGCTCCAGCGCAGCCTTCTCCCGCAGGAACTCGAACAGCCGGACGACCTGCGCATCGCCGCGACCTACCAGCCCGGCGGCACCGAGGCCGCGGTCGGCGGCGACTGGTACGACGTCATCACCCTCGGTGGCGGCCGCACCGCCCTCGTCATCGGCGACGTGATGGGCCGGGGCGTGCGGGCGGCGGCCGTCATGGGCCAGCTCCGTACGGCGGTCCGCGCCTACGCCCGTCTGGACCTCCCCCCGCACGAGGTACTCCAGCTCCTCGACGGCCTCGCCACCGAGATCGACGCCAACCAGATCGCCACCTGCGCCTACGCCATCCACGACCCGAACGAGGGCCGGCTGGTCTACGCGTCGGCCGGCCATCTGCCGATCCTGGTCCGCGACGAGACCGGCAGCGTGCTCCGCACCGACGAGCCGACCGGCCCGCCGCTGGGCACGGGCGGCTGGATCCACACGTCGGGTTCGGTACCGCTGGGCCCCGGCTCCACGGCCGTCCTCTACACGGACGGCCTGGTGGAACGCCGTGACGAGGACCTGGACGAGGGCATCGCCGCGCTCGAACGCGCGCTGGCAGGAGCCACCGGAAGCCCGCAGGTCATCTGCGACCGCCTGGTCCGCTCGGCCGGCGTCACGGCCGACCACGACGACGATGTCGCCGTCCTGGTCCTCCAGCACCCGGCCCGTACCGGACCCGACGGCGAACTGTTCCGCAACGCGGCCCTGGAACTCCTCGGCGGCGTCGAGGCGGCGCCACGCGCGCGTGCGTTCGCCTCCGGTGTGCTCACCAGCTGGCGCTTCCCGGTCGAACTCCACGACCTGGGCGTCCTCGCCACGAGCGAGCTGGTCGCCAACTCCCTCCAGCACGGCACCCCGCCCATGCGGCTGCGGCTCCGGCGCACCGACCGCCGCCTGATCATCGAGGTGACCGACGGCGACGACCACCTGCCGCGCCGCAGACGCGCGGAACCGGGTGACGAGTCGGGCCGGGGCATCGCGATCGTGGCGACGATCGCCTCGGGGTGGGGGTCGAGAAGAACCCCCGGGGGCGGCAAGGCGGTGTGGTGCGAGTTCGTCCTGCCGAAGGGGTGAGAGGGCCGAGCTTCGTCCGCGGGTGAGTGGGCGCTGGCCGCGCATCCCCAGCCTCCGGCCTGGGGATGCCCCCAGCGCCCCTGCGGGGTGCTCCACTCACGCCGGCCCCCTGCCAGGGCCGGCAGGCGACCCCCGGTCCAGCCCCTAAGCGGACACGGACTCCGCCGCAGCACCACCCCGTGCCACGACCACGCTCTTCGAGGCGAGCCACGGCTGGTCCTGGGCGGGGGTCAGCCGCCGCCCGAGCCGTATCGCCAGCACGCTGATCCCCAGCGAGAACAGCAGGAACGTCACGACGTACGGGGCGGGCAGTGACGCCGCCAGGGGGCCGCCCACCGCCGGGCCCACCGCCAGCGCGAGCTGCTTCACCAGGGCGAACGCCGAGTTGTACTGTCCTGCCTGGCCGGCCGGAGCCAGGTCCGCCACCAGCGGGGCCACCGTCGGCGACAGCATCGCCTCGCCCAGCCCGAACAGCGCGTAGGTCGACACGAACGCGGCCGTCGCCATCTCCTGGCTGCCGTGTCCCAGTCCGGCGTAGCCCGCCGTGACCCAGGCGACGGCCCAGATCAGACCGACCCCCGCGATCACCCGGGACCGCCGCCGGCGCTCCACGAACCTGAGCACGGCGAACTGGGCGACGACGATCGTCAGTGTGTTCGCCGCCAGGGCGGTCCCCAGCGCGGACGTCGAGATCCCCGCCGCCTCCACGCCGTACGCGCTCAGCCCGGACTCGAACTGCCCGTAGCAGGCGAAGAACAGCACGAAACCCAGTACGCACAGCTGCACCATCGCCCGGTTCCCGAGCAACTGCTGCCGGCCGCTCCTGGCGGACGAGGCCGGAGCGTGCGCGATCCGCGGGGCGCGCGGCATCCGTACCGTCGCCATCACCACGGCCAGCAGCAGGAACATCGCGGCCTCGATCGCGAACAGGAGCGTGAACGAGGAGACGCGGGTCGTGTCGACCAGGTGGCCGCCGATGAGGCCACCGACACCAAGCCCCAGGTTCTGCAGGAAGAACTGCATCGCGAACGCCCGTGACCTGGTCTCCGCCGACGAGCAGTCCACGATCATCGTCGCCAGCGCAGGCTGCATCACGGCCTGTCCGGCCCCGAGCAGCGCGGCCGCGGCCAGCACCGTCGCCGCCTGTCCCACCAGACCGAGGCTCAGCGCACCTATCGCGGCCATGACCAAGGCGGTGAGAAGGACCGGCAGGGGGCCTCGCCGCACGATCGCCCGGCCGGCGAACGGCAGCACGATCAGCGCGGCCACGGCGAAGACAGCGAGCACGAGACCCGCCGTCATGGCTCCCAGCCCCCGCACCTGCGCCACGTAGACGTACAGGTAGGGGACGGTGAAGCCGAGCCCGAACGCGCTGAGTGCGTTGCCCACGTGGATCCGGCGCATCGCTGCGCCCATCGCCCTGGTCACGTTCACCTCTCTCAGGTCGTGAAGTCCCCGGACTGCTGAGGCCTGAAGACTTAGAAGCTAAAGTTCGAAGCTAAAGACTACATCATGAAGGACTTCAACGCCAAGCTAGTTCGTGCGATACTGCGGGCATGGCCGAGACCACCGGCGCCGGCGAGCCGACACTCGACGAGCAGATCGCCGCCTACCAGCGCGAGTTCCAGGACCTCGACCCCCAGGTCGAGAAGGTCGTCTCGGCGCTGTCCCGGCTCAACCGCCGGATGAACGTCGCCTACGGCCGTCAGACGGCGGCCCTCGGCATCAGCAACGCCGAGTGGGAGGTCCTCAAGGCCCTCGTCCTCTCCGGCGCCCCCTACCGTCTGGGCCCCAGCGAGCTGGCCAAGCGGCTCGGTCTCACCCCGGCCGCGATGACCCACCGCATCGACCGGATGGTCGCCGAGGGTCTGGTCACCCGGGAGCGGGACGAGTCCAACCGTGTCCGGGTGATCGTCGAGCTGACCCCCGAGGGACGTGAGAAGTGGCTGGAGGCCATGCGCCTCGCCTCCGTCTTCGAGGAGGAGCTGCTCCAGGACCTCACCTCCGCCGAGCGCGGTGTGCTCGGGGAGGTCCTCACCAGGCTGCTGCGCCGCGTCGAGCATGCCCAGCCCGACGCAGGCGGCCGGCTCACCGACCTGGACTGACGCAGGTCACGGGGTCGGAAAAAAATCTTGACAGGGGGTACTTGACGCCGCCCTGCCCGATCCGTAAAGTTCTTCGGGTTGCCGCCGAGCCGTAACGGTTCTTCGACAGCACATCCGCCGCATAAAGCGGCACTCACACCATCAGTACGATCTCCCGGTCGGGTTGATTTCGACGTGCCCGAATTCAATTCGATTTCGGGTCTCCGTGCTGTCCGGTCGAGCCGCTAAGGCCCGATTGGGCATCGGGGAGCGGATCCGCTAAGGTTTGAGACGTCGGAACGGCCCAACAGCCGCGAAGACAACACCCGCTGACCGGGAATCAGACGCCGAAAGGATCTGATAGAGTCGGAAACGCCGGAAAGGGAATCGCGAGAGCGGGAACCTGGAAAGCACCGAGGAAATCGGATCGGAAAACGGTCTGATAGAGTCGGAAACGCAAGACCGAAGGGAAGCCCGGAGGAAAGCCCG